>NZ_JAVKEW010000147.1:0-69307 GCF_040226375.1 Coleofasciculus sp. G2-EDA-02
GTAGAATTATATCGATTCGCTGTCGCGAGGGTTGTTAGTTGGTCGGCATTCATCTCACCGCTAAACCATTGGGGGTACTCGGCTTCGCCTCGATAAATCCCCCTCGGTTATAACGGGAGCCTTCTGCCGACATTAAGGTAATCCATAACACTCGTTCAACAATATGGATTGGCTAACGTCACTTTATCCAGAAGTTCGTCAGGTGCTTGAAGATGCAATTCCGAGTTGTTGGCCACAGTTGAGGTCAATTTTTGATACAATCTTCGCTAAACCACCACCACTGCTGTCTGTAGCTATCTTACCGTTAGTTAGTTGTCATGCCGTTAATGGGACAGCTAGAGAAGCTGTACCTGTTTCCGCAGCACTGCTTGCCGCAGAAGTAAGTCTGCGGATATTTGACGACTTGGAAGATAAGGATCGTCCGGGACAACTATGGGAACTGGTTGGAGAGGCTAGAGCCTGGAACTATGCCTCAGCTATTCATATTCTATCCTTTGAAATACTGAGTAAGGCTTCCTTTTCTCCCCAAATATTTCATAAAGTTAATCAACTCTTTATCGATGCCTTTTTCTATATAACTGTAGGTCAAGAACGTGATTTAATCGGGTTATCGAATAGTATTGAAGACTATTGGCGAACTATAGAATTGAAAACGGCTACAGCATACTCAGCCGCCTGTGCGTCGGGAGCAATGCTTGGTACGGAAAACCAGCAGCTGATTGAAGCTTGCCACGTTTTCGGTCATCATGTTGGATTGGCTATCCAAATCTTTAACGACATGGAATCAATATGGCAACCTGATGGAATTACGGACTTAAAGCAAGGAAAAATTACTCTTCCTTTACTGTATGGTTTGCAATCCCAGCACCCAGAACGAGATGAGCTATTATCCCTATTGACAGACAATAAAGTTGCTATCCATGCAGAAAGAATAAAAGAAATATTAGACCACATTGACACAAAAAGCTTCTTGATATGGGCTGCTCTAAAAGAACGGGAACAAGCCTTAGAAGCAATCAAAATTTGTCCCAATTCTCAAGGAAGAGAAGTTCTGGAATCTTATATAACCGGGATGTTTGGAGATATTGATTTATTACTGGAAAAACCAGAAGGTGACAAGACTTAACCCAAATCACCAAATCTTTGCCATCAGCAACCTGAAACCGGGTAACTCTGGATCACCACTAACCTGCTCTGGGTTTGCCAAAATTTGAACCTCTTGAGTAGGTTTGATGTCGCTCCACCCATAAGTCGAAGACAATAGCAATAAATTGATGGTGTGATTAGGCTTAATACTCAAGTAGCTGCAAAAGGTATAATTATCCCGTTAGCATTGCCAGAATTAGAAGTGGAATTGCTTAAATTACTGCGCTAAAACACTGTCCGCGATCGCACATTTGCCTCGATTTCCTGACGAGTCCGCCAAACCGGTCGCAATTCCTTCCCCGCATACAAGGGTAACTGATCCCCAATATGCCCAGAACCCGGTTGTGTGGCATTGCCATAAACCGTGAGTACCCTTGCTTTAACCGGATCAGAAAATTCGATCGCGGCAATATAACTATCCCCAGCCACTGATCGCAACTTTGTCTCATCCATTGGTGCGAAATCAATCACCTGGAAACTGCCTAACTGCCCAGAAGCTCCACTTCCGGGTAAATCCAGGTCTCCATACTTCAATCGCGCCCTCTCACCCCAAGGGACATCTAACCTGCCATAATCCGACTTAACCCTAGCGGCGGCTTCTGCTAAAGTCTTCACCGCCGCCACCGGATCTGCCAAACTATCTGGAGTAGTCAGAGGCGATTGAGGGTTCCAACTCGTCGCAAACTGATTATTATTCGGCATTAACTGTACCCAAGTAGCAAACAAAACCGTCCCCCGACTGTCTGCATTTGCCTGTCGATCCCAGTTGGCTAAGACATTCGCTGCTTCATGGGCTAATTCATCCCCCGACTGTCGTGTTGCAGCAATTAAGTCATCTAATATCCGATCTGCCAATTCTAGACGCGAGGAGAATTTTTTAGCAATCATCTCCTCAAAACTAATTGGACTTTCCCCCATCAGCATCTTCGCTGATCCCTGGGCGCGAAAACTCATCGATTGGGGTGCCATATAGGGCGGATAATCATCGGGGTTAATCACTTGGGGAAATGTGGTTGTCCAGGGTGGATCATTAGCATTTTGTAACCAACCCGTTTCTGGGTCAAGAATACGAGGTAAATCTGAATATGGATGATACCTTGTCCATAAGGTTTCGGAGGTATCGCCGGGAACCACACCCTGCCAATAGTGCCAATCTCCCTGAGAACGCACTGGCACTTGACCATTAAAGATATGCAAAATATGCCCGTCTCGGTCAGCATAGAGGATAGTAAACATGGGCAGTTGTAAACGGGCGACGGCTGTCTCAAACTCTTGGCGATTACTTGATCGCACCATATCCCACAACTGCGCCATTAACTGAGGTTGATCTAACCCCACCACCCGCAACGCGATCGCATTCCCTTCTTGTTGCGTAACCACAGCACCATGAATCGACCGCCGAATCACCAGTTCCTCTTCCTTTATTGTCCCATTTTCCTGCTTCACCTTCAGGGTTTGGGTTTCACTTTCAAAGGGACGAACTTGCCCATCAAACTCATATCCTCCATCAGCCAAAGTGAGTTGATAAGCCGTCCAACCCCGATGGGTATTGACTGTCGCTGTCCAACCCAAGTGATCATTAAACGCGATCGAGAACATAGGCATTCCCACCAACGCCGCCCCATAAGCATCAATTCCCGGGGCGGTTAACTGGGCTTCGTACCACAGGTAAAAATTCGACCAGGGTAAGTGGGGATTCGCCAGTAGCATAGCATTCCCACTCGCCGAATGAGACGGTGCGATCGCCCATCCATTAGAACCGGCTTGAGACTCTCCCGATTTCAACGATTCCCAGCGCTGGGGATTCACCACAAAGTTAAAATGAGTCACCCGTTGCAAATGTGCCAACACATCCACCCCATCCACGGGCAACACCACCTTAACATCATCGTCAATTTCCTCATCATGTTCGGAGGCATAACGATTAATTCCCGCCGCAAAGCTATCCAGATAACGCCGCATCGTTGGATCTTGCGCCTCGTACCATTCCTGCGCCCTGGCGGGAATGCCCATGGTTCGGACATACTTATCAGAGTCCAAATAGTCTTGACCCCAATACTCGGCAGCCTTACCCCGTGCCTGTCCGTATAACTGTAGAATCAGGTTGCCATGACTCGCCGCTTGCGCCCAGCCAAACCCTTGGAATAGATTCTCTATATTATTCCCGTAAATATGCGGTACGCCCCATGTATCCCAAAGAATCTCTGTTTGATCGTCTCCAGTAACTGGACGGTTAATTCCCCAGGCTACAGTAAATATAACCGTCAGCAATACTACGATCAAAACTGAAAATTTTTTGTTCAATCGGGGCATTTTAAATCTAAATCAAATTGGGCATTTTTTTCAGTTATCAATTATAGCGGCTATTTTTCAAATCAACCACAATCCGTTGTCAGATCTTCTTTTTTTCTGAGTTTATCCCTTGACTCTCAATTTAATTTTTATGCGTTAAACTAATAATTAAGTTAAGAATTCAAACCCAAACATCTCTAGAAACAATAGAGGATAATGTCCACTGCTTTAATTACTGGAGCGTCGGCAGGACTGGGTGCTAGCTTTGCTCAGGAACTCGCTAAACGCCAAACAGATTTAGTTCTTGTCGCTCGTTCCCAAGACAAACTACAGCAACTCGCCCAAGACTTACAAGCCACTTATGGGATTCAAGTAGAAGTGATTCCCCAAGATCTTACCGAACCTGATGCTGCCTCGAAAGTCTTTGAAAGGATCAACCAGAAAAATATTACCATCGATTTACTGATTAATAATGCTGGGTTTGGCGACTATGGCGTCTTTAGTCAGAGTTCCCGACAGAAGCAGCTAAAAATGATTCAGCTTAATATCCTGGCGTTGGTAGACTTGACTCATCACTTCCTCCCCCAGATGCAACAACGAGGTTCTGGAAGTATCATTAACGTCTCTTCAATTTCTGGGTTTCAACCGCTCCCTTATCTGTCCATCTATTCATCGACTAAAGCCTTTATTATCAGTTTCAGTGAGGCGCTTTGGGCAGAAAATCAGCACACAGGTGTTAAAATTCTGGCGGCTTGTCCTGGACCTACGGAAACAAGTTTTTTCGCAGCGGCTAATTTTGACCAATCTGCTCCTGAGAGTTTAAAGCAGCAAAAAACCGATTCCCCAGAGGTAGTGGTGCAGGAAATTCTCAAGGCTCTAGACGCTGATGATTGTACAGTAGTTACAGGGCGGTGGCAGAATCATTTGCTGGTTAATCTGTCGCGACTCTTGCCCAGAAAAACTCTAGTACAGATTGTCGAGCAACAGTTTCGTCCTCAAAAATGACCCAAGAAAGGCACAAGGAAATAGGGAACGAGGAACAGTAAAGATTCTCAACCGATGACAAAGGTACAACCTGAATCAGGTTGCACCTTTTTAGCGATTTGTAGAAATCGAGGGGTCTGACAATGTTTAGATTAATCGAGGTAATCAAGAAACTATGACCAATTCGTCTCTCATGTACTGCTAGTGGCGTCAGTTAGGGATCAATAGTTAGCTACTGGCATAATTTCGTCAACTAACAGAGGTCCATACAAATTGGATGTTCCTGTTTCGTGACTATTCCAGTTTCCTTGAATAAAGTAGATTCCCTCCTGGCAGGAAGCAGCGATTTTTCCCCTGTGACCTTTTAAAGAGCCTTTGGTGATTTGCACGAGTTCATTCTGCTTGTAAACCATTGTGATGCCTCCGTTTCAAATTTAGTCAAAAATTAACTTTTCTTAGATATACAGTATTTTGGCAAAAACCTTACACCATTAACGACATTCTTTCGGTATATTTTGGCAAAATTTAAACTTTACAATGCTTTACAATTAAGCAGATTTATTGAAACCGTTGGTATCGCAGGTGTCTGATTAATAGACATTTAGGGGTGTTGAGCGCTTTTGGGGGCAGGTTGTATAAATAACACACTTGACTTGGGCAAAAGATATACCACTCTGGTTGATCTATCTGAAGAAATACCAGGAAAACTCAGGATTGAGACGAAGGGAGAATGTCTCACCCTTCCCAAAGGTGAAATCTGCTGAGTCTGATAAAACGTCATTCACACCCTACCCCGATAGAACTATTACGTCTTTTTTCTAAGGGCAGATCTTCTCTGGGTAATGGATTTACAGTAGAAGTATCGTCTCCTAAATTTCTCTTCATGTAAAAAGGACGCTAAAAAATGATAGTTAAATCTTACCGCCGAGTGCTCCTGTCCTTTATCATCATGGTTGGTCTGATATTCGTGACTTCTCTTCAGCCCGTTGCCCAAGCTGGCGATGATGTCGTGGATGTCTATTTCTTTCAAAGCAAAACCTGCCCCCATTGCCTGAAGCAAAAACCCTTAATGACCTATATTGATCAACAGAATAAAAATGTTGACGTTACGTCCATTGAGGTCAACGACAATCCCAGGGAATGGCAGGAATTCCGAAAAGCCCGGGGAATCTCGTCTGGCGCTGTTCCCAGGACGGTGATTGGGGAAAAAATGTTCATTGGCTATAGTGAAGCCGAAGGACCTTTGGAATACAATCCAGTTCATCAAGCTTATATCGGCTACAAAAACCAAATTATTGCGGCGATAGAAACAGAAGTCGGATCTCCACTCAATTTACCCACAACTGATCAAACGACTCAGCAACAGACTAGCCCCCCGTGGCGGGTCTTTTTAATCCCGTTCTGGTATCTATGTAGTTATCCGTTTTTGAAAGACAAACTTGAGAAAGGACAAGGTAAACGTTATTGGATTGGCGGGTTACTGGCAACAACTATCGTCAGTCTATTTGTGTTTCTTGCCCTCACGCCTGATGCTGTAATTAAAACCTTTGCCCAAGGGCTTCCTTTCCCCCTATTTGTCTCTACTATTGCCCTTGCCGATGGATTTAATCCTTGTGCGTTCACAGTTTTAGTGATTCTGCTGTCGTTACTCACCTATACCCACAGTCGCAAGGATATGACTTTGGTGGGGACAACTTTTATTATCACGTCAGCGGTGATGTATTTTATCTTTATCATGCTGATGGTCTTGGCAGGTTCAGTCTTTCTGGAAAACTATGGAACTCAATTTCTGCTGATTCTGGGAATTCTGATTACCGGGGCGGGTTTGATCAATATCAAGGATTATTTTTGGTTCAAAAAATCTATCTCCCTATCCCTGTCAGAAAAACAACAGTCAACGATACATAAACGAGCGGGAAAGATCGTCAGAAATCTGAGAAATGCTAAAGGCGATCGCAAAATGTTTCTCGCGGCATTAGCCGGGACTGTTTTATTAGCCGTCTTTGTCAATATTGTCGAACTTGGCTGTACAGCGATTCTGCCTGCTGTTTACATGACAACACTGCTACAGTATTGCTCGGATACGATTGGCTTGTGTCATCTCTCGTGGACAGGTTTGTATGCCGTGATTTACATTATTCCGCTGTTGGCGATTTTAGGCAACTTCATCTATTCGTTTAAGTCCACTCGACTCACTGAAAACCAAGGGAGAGTGCTGAAACTGGTGGGCGGACTATTCATGCTGTTCTTTGGTCTGGCGATGATATTTAAACCTGAGCTATTAACCCTTGGCTAGAACTCTATCCCAGAAGGCTCCAGGGATAAAACTTTACATTTTGCAACTTAATCTTCTCTCCCCCTATTTCCTGAGAAGGGCGGGTTTAGTCAAGTTTCGGGACATTGCCAAAATGTTATCGGTAAAACCCGCCCCTACAGCCCTACTATTCTTTAGGTTTTTCCCCAAAGCTGAGATAGCTGTTGACGCACATCAAAAAAGTCATTCCAGGGTAGGTAGGGCTTTTGACGTTCATCGAGATATTGCTTGAGGCGATCGCGGGCGAAGACGACAGAGGCGTGCAATGCCATATTAAAATCCGTCACCGAATCCCCGATCGCAATCTGTTCTTGTGCGGGGTATTTTGCCATCACCTGAACTTTGGCAACCAGTTCCCTATCCCCCTCAAACTCGGACAATGGCTGAAGGTAATCACCACTCGTATCCACATCTACAGCATACACCCCTGCCACCCGTTCTAGTAGCGACTTTCCTCCCCGCTTCTGTCGATCCAGCACCGTCTCCACCATACCGCGCAATCCCCCAGAAACAACTACAAAGGGTACGCCGCGATCGTCTAGAAAATCAAGTAATTCTACCAAACCTGGGCGAATCGGTTTAGATTGGGTATAGGTGAGGATATCCGGATATCGCGAAGACGGAATTGATTCCAGGATGCGGCGCACACCTTCCCGTAGTGTTAGCCGTCTGGTATAGAGTTGGGGCATCACTTCGGCAGATAACTCAGGGGCAAAATCCTTTAACATCCCGGCAAAGGTTTCTACTGCCGTAATCGTACCGTCGAAGTCACAAAAAACAACTCGCTGCATTCGAGATCAGAAATTCAATTTAAGATTAATAAAGATGGTAGATTTGCCATCCCACTTGCTTGATTATGCCGCATTAAATCACTCTGAGCAAAGAATAGATCAGATATTTTTAAATTTTTGGATAAATTGATAAAAATTATCCGGCTATAACCTATAAAGTCATGAACGATGAAATACACCTAAGTTAAGCCCAAGCCTTCAGAACTTGATCTCCCTTATTTGTAATATCCCCAGAGTTCGCCTACAGTATTCGTCTCCCCTGCAACAGGTGAGACTCATAAAATTACCATGTTTTATCCATAAAATAAGTTTAATCAAATCATTGATATGACCAATAGTTGTTGGGTTATTATTGAGTCAGAATATAGTGGTTCTCAAGCCGATGAAGTACACCCCGCTCATGGGAAAAGGATGAGAGATAGGAGATGAGGGATAAATTCGTGTATTTCCTCAAGAGTAAGAACCGCGTTCAGTATAAAAACCTAGTCCAAAGCGATTAGCTCGCATCAGGGGGTATGTACCAGGTAAAATTGTGAACATAAGCTAAAGGAATGACTCTAAACTATCCCATCATTGAAACCCAACTCAGACTCATTAGAGCTTTACAGCGCGGATACGCTGAAGCCCTAGAAGCTGGAGATTGGCAAGCGGCGGAGTATCGTTGCGCCCATTTACACCGATTGTGTGAAGGGTTACATCATCTGAGTTATTTGCTGGATAGAGGCAATGCCTTATCCACCTTGACACCCCAGAATCAAAATAATTGGGTGGGAACTATCCGGGGTAACAATCCGATGCACACCTTAAATCAGTCCTCAGAAACGAACGAAAAGCCCCTTTCATCGCGTCCCCTACCCCCTGAACCACCGCCTATTGATGAAGTGTGGAACCAGTAAATGCTTGTGACTTTTCACCGTTGATAGGGGAGATAGGGGAGATGGTGGTGTTCCAGACGTAGCATCCTAAGTCTAGAACATTCGGTAGGGGCGGGTTTAGTCAAGTTATCAGATAACAACTAAAGGTTATCGGTAAAACCCACCCCTACACACAACTTTATTTTCGCGTTTCTATTGTATGCTTTTTTTGCCAATCAAAAGCGCCAGTTCTAGCCATTTCCAGTAACAATCGACATCAGTATAACCGATTTCCCGTAGCCATTTCAGTTGAGTTTCTACATCTAATAATTTATTCGAGGGATCATCGGGTTTGTCAGCAATCCCCATGCAAGCGCGGAAATGTTCATGGAGTTCTGGCGTGGGAGAAGCAACGTGTTCTAAGTTACAAAAAATACCACCGGGTTCCAGTAAGTTGAAGATTTCAGCATAGAGGGAACGCTTGCGTTCATGAGTTAGGTGATGAATGGCAAAGCTAGAAACGATCGCGTCAAATGTACCTAACTCTGGCAAGGGATGATCTAAATTATGTTCCTTGATTTTTACTGTCTCATCCCCAGCAAACCGCTGTTTAGCAGCGTCAAGCATTGTGGGCGAAAAATCGATCGCGATACTTTCGACTTGGGGGCGGTCAATTTTCAGAAGTGCCAGCAGACGCCCGTTTCCAGTGCCTAAATCAAGGATACGTTTGACTGTTTTAGGAACCTCTTCCAAGACGACGGCTTCACCTTCAGTGCGATGGGGGAGATGATCAGATCGCTCTAAATAAGATAGCGCATGGTCAGCCGATGTCCAGAGATTGGTTGGGTTTGTTATTCGTCCTTCGTCATTTGTCATTTGTGATTAGATAGGGAACGGGGAACAGGAAACAAAGATGAATACAGCCATTCCGTCATAGTCGGGGCGGGTTTGGTGGTATCTGTTGTGAAGTCAGAAAAGATAATAGTGAAACCCGCCCCTACATGTAATAAATATTACGTAATTTTACGGCAAATGCACCCAAACCGTAGGAGTTTGGTAACCAAACCCCTACAGTCGCCCCCGTAGCAGTGAAGCCGTTGACTGAAAAACCCAGAAATTGGATGTTCATTTTTTTTAGATGCTGCGTGGAAGATGGCAGCGGAGGGGAACATAAAATTTTGTTGGCGTTACGATTGAGACGGAAAGTGATTTTTGGAAAGTCTATGGCAAAATTATATCACTTGTGCGGTCAATAAAACCTGCTGAGAGTCTACACAAATCTTATGATTGGGACACGACTACGTGGGCGTTATGAAATTATCCAACCGTTGGGACGTGGGGGGTTTGGGGAAACGTACCTGGCACGCGATCGCGATTTACCTGGACACCCCCATTGTGTGGTCAAGCAACTTAAGCCACAGGTGGCAAATCCATCTGTGTTAGAGGCGTCTCGCCGCCTGTTTGATACCGAGGCACGGGTTTTGTATCAATTGGGGAATCATGACCAAATTCCTCAGCTTTTGGCTCATTTTGAAGATAATCAGCAATTTTATTTAGTTCAAGAACATATCGAAGGGGATGATTTACGGCACGAATTATCGGCGAGACGCCGATTTGATGAGATGCAGGTTATCAGTTTAGTCTGGGATATCTTAGAGATCTTAAACTTTGTTCATCAACACCAAGTTATTCATCGTGATATTAAACCCTCTAATATAATTCGACGGGCAGCGGATGGTAAGATTATTTTAATTGACTTTGGTACGGTTAAACAGGTGAGTACGGCGACAGGTTCCCCGGGATTGGTGACGATTGCTATTGGTACACCCGGTTATATGCCCCCAGAACAATGTGCGGGAAAACCGCGCTTCAGTAGTGATATTCATGCGGTAGGAATGCTGGGGATTCAAGCCTTAACGGGGGTATTACCCCATCATTTGTCAGCGAATCCGAAAACGGGTGAAATAATTTGGCGAGATCAGGTAGCAAAAGCCTCACGTTTTCATGACATTTTAGAGAAAATGGTGTGTCAGGATATCCGCGATCGCTATGAAACTGTGAGGGAGGTGTTAGACGCGATCGCATCCTTGCCTTCTAGTGCGACAATCCCCTTACCTAGCAATACTTTACCCCGTCCTGTGAGGACTCTAAACAGCTTACCGTCTCAGCTTCAGACTCAGCGCACCCTAGCTGCGATCGCGTTTACTGATGGTGTGGGATTTAGTGCCAAGATGTCGGCGGATGAAGAACATACCCTGGATTTAATTCACCGGGATTTAGAGTTAATGCGGCGATTATGTCAGCAGTTTTCTGGACAGACGATTAAGTCTACGGGGGATGGCTTATTGATGTATTTTCCCAGCGCGGTTTTGGCGGTGAATTGTGCCATTGAAATTCAGCAATCCCTGGCTCAAGCCGCCCAAACTTTATCAGAGAATGACATCATTTTACATCGAATTGGCATTCACTTAGGCGATGTCTTTGTCAGTGAAGGCGATGTCATGGGCAATGGGGTGAATATTGCTGCTCGTTTAGAAGGAAAGGCACAACCGGGAGGGATTTGTATTTCTCAGCTCGTTTATGATTTGGTAAAAAATCATTTACAGTTACCTACCACATTTTTAGGGAACTTATCGTTGAAAAATATTACCGAACCCGTACCGAGTTATTTAATTCAACCCGTATCCTCTGGAAATAGGGTATATCCACGCTCAAGTTCTCCCTCCAAACCCAAAAGTAAACAAACTCGCCAGGATGTTCAATTTCGCCACATTTTACTCAATAAAGTGAGAAACTATTGGATCAAAGGAGTATTAGAAACCTCGTTGCATGGTCGCGTCTTAATTGAACTGGGATTAGAAGAACGCCTGGATTTAGTCGAACGCCCTTGGGAATTGGTTTGGGAAGGTTCCGGGGAGTTCCAGCAAACCCTATTACCGGGAATCAGAGTCAGTGACAAGTTTCTGGCGATGGGCGAGGGGCGATCGCTCCTGATTTTAGGGGAACCGGGAAGCGGTAAAACCACGACTCTTTTAGAATTAACTCGCGATGTATTGGATCAGGCAGAAACCAATAGTAATCACCCGATTCCTGTGGTCTTCAATCTATCCTCTTGGACAGGAGGGAAACAAACCATTGCTGACTGGTTAGTTAATGAACTTTATACGAAATATCAAGTGTCTAAAGATATTGGTAAAACCTGGATTGATTCCGGAGAATTGTTACTATTACTAGATGGTTTAGACGAAGTAAGTATTACATTAAGAGAGGCTTGTGTCACCGCCATCAATCAATTTAGTAGCGAACATGGCACAACTGAACTCGTGGTTTGTAGTCGGATTCGGGATTATCAAGCCTTACAGCACCGCCTGAACTTACAAGCCGCGATTTGTCTACAACCGCTTACTTTAGCCCAAATTGATCGCTACCTGAACAGCGCTGGGACGCAACTTACAGCAGTGCGCCAAGTTCTGCGATCGGATACCACATTACAAGACTTGGCACAATCACCTTTAATGTTAAGTATTATCACCCTGGCTTATCAGGGAATATCTCTGGACGAGTTACCGCAAATGAGTGGTTTAGACGAGTGGCGGAAGCACTTATTTGACAGTTACATTCAGCGGATGTTTAAGCGTAAACGGGGTCAAGGGAAGTATAGCAAAGATCAGGTAATTAACTGGTTGATTTGGCTGGCAAAGCGAATGCATCAAGCCTCAGAAACCGTATTTTTAATTGAGCGATTGCAGCCGAGTTGGTTAGACACTAAAGCGCAAAAATGGCTGTATTCTCTAGGAGTTGGTTTAATCGGTGGATTAATTATGGGGTTAGGTGGGGGGCTGAATGTCGAGCTTATGTTTTGGCGGGAAATTACTCTATTGGCAGGATTAATTATGGGACTAGGTGGCGGGTTGATGGCGGGGTTAATTGTAGCTTTGGTCATGAATCAGATTGAACCCGTGGAAACTTTGAAATGGTCATGGGTAAAAGCGAAACGGAATATATTACCGGGATTGCGAATTGGGTTAACGGTAGGATTAATATTTGGCTTCAGCAGTGGACTCATTTTCTGGCTGATTGCGCCGAGTCAGGGGGCAATAATTGAGGGGATAACCTATGGATTGAGTGGGGTCGGAACGGGATTAATTTTCGTCTTATTGCGTGGATTAACGGGAGGTGGAATTGAGACAAGTACAGTTCCCAATCAAGGAATATGGCAATCGGCACAAAACACCTTAATTTTTGCTTTAATTGGGGTAGTTGCTATGGTAGGTTTGGCGCAAATCGTGGGACTACCGATTTTATTTGGTGCGGTGATTGGATTGCTGTTTGGGTTGTTTTCGCCTGCGGGAATTGCTTGCATTCAGCATTTTACGTTACGGTTAGTGCTTTATTGTAGTGGTTGTATTCCCTGGAATTATGCACGATTTCTGGATTATGCGACGCAGCAGATTTTTTTACAGAAGGTAGGAGGCGGGTATATTTTTATTCACCGATTGCTGTTGGAACATTTTGCTCAGATGGAGCGAAAAATGTAATGGAAGGTAACAGCGAATTGAGTAATCAGCCCTCACCCCCAACCCCTCTCCCACGCTTGGAAGAGGGGGGTTTATTCCCCCCTTTCAAAGGGGGGCTAGGGGGGATAGAGTAGGGTGGGTTAGGCGGAATTAAATCAAGGAAATAACCATTTAATGGGATATCCGCCGTAACCCACCAATAGTAAACACCTTGCACCATTAAAGCTTGGCGAATATAATTCGCAGCTACACAAACAAAGTCCGCGTAGGCGGACTTTTATTAAGCGGTCAAAATTACCATCAGCCACTTCTAATTCCGCTAAATCAACACAGGCGGGGAGATTAATATTCTGGTAACGATGTTATACGTCAACCCAACGTTAGGAATAAGGGCGGGTTTTGTTGTTCATTTATCGGTGGGGAGCTGAATTTAGTCCCTAAACCCGCCCCTACAATTTTCCCTAAACCCGCCCCTACAATTTTCCCTAAACCCGCCCCTACAATTTTCCCTAAACCCGCCCCTACAATTTTCCCTAAACCCACCCCTACAATTTTCCCTAAACCCACCCCTACAATTTACTGCTGATGACTGTCACTGACTCTTGTATAGCCAGGAAATAAATTTCCGGCTGGAAGCTAAAGTAAGCTAAAACTTACTGGATAAATTGAACCCGTTTTAACGGATTTTAGCTTTTAGCCCGTAGACGCGGAGCGGCTTCTCTTAGAGTAATTTAGTTCAGGGCTTTAGTTCTTGCCTGTGTAGCTAAACCTGCCTCTACAATTGATATCAAATTCTGGTTATCTACCCCTTTATAATTCAGTCCGCGCAGGCGTACTTTGTTTGTGTAGCAGCGATTTCAATCGCCCAAATCTCCCAAACACAATGGGTTATTTACTACCTTAAAAACACCATCGCTGACGCCTGATTCATCCTCGCCACCTTTGCCACCGCCTGACGCCACATCTGTTGATCTTGCTTCCGTGTTTCTAACTCCTTAAATTCTACCCAAACCTTTGCGCGAATATCCTCATCACTCAGAAAAATTTCCCACTCCCGCTTCATATCTCTAGCATAAATCACTAAATCAATAAATTCCTGCACCATATAATAACGAGCTTGACTCGGCGCCGTCAGCCAACTATTTAACGTCTCCTGACAAGCCGCAACCGATTGCTCATGCAACTTTTCCAAATTTATTAGCACATCTGAAGCATTAGACGGATCAGGTAAAATACCGATAACTTCCGCAATACTTAAATCAATATCCGATTGCAGTATCTCATCCAATTGTTTGCGAATTAAATGTAAAAGGACACTCCCATAGGAAAACTCGAACTCCCAAAGCGTTCTAAACCCTAACTGCAGTTGGTTTCCCCGTTGTGCCAGTAAATCTGCCATATCTTTGAGAAACTCCGCCCCTCTGGTTGAGGTTAATTCACCCAACCTGCCTTGATTCACCAAAACATCAGTAACCAACGATTTAACTTTATCAATCGACAACCTCAATCCCTTATCGACTTGTAAAAAATGCCGAGATAAATGAATTCGGAGTTCCCGAATGTAAACTCGGTAGATAGCTTGATAGGATTCCTTAAACTCAAACTCACAACTCCGGCTGATAATCTCCTGATCCGTCTCTGGAATCCCTTTATCCGTTTGACAGTTTTTCAATGCCGATTGCACCGCCACCTGAAAATCTGGATCAATCGTTTCACATTGCTCTTTTAGTTGATTTCTCAGTTCTAAAAGTCCCTGGATAAGTTCCTGAGACAGTTGCTCGAATAATCGCCTAAATTGGCGAGATTCTCCCGAATAATAACCCAACGCTTGAGTCGATTTTTCAAGTTCACGATTAATCTGCTCATGCAGTTGTTGCAGGTTACTTTGACAACGACTCGCGTATCGCCTATCTAAGTTTTGAATATTAACCGTTAGATAATCCAAAACCTGATTAAATACTCGGTTGGCGTCTTCTGAATCAGAGCAATCAGCAATTTCTGTTTGTACCACCTGAATAGTATCAATGTTTTGCTGAAGACGTTGACAAGCTCTCAGATTCTCCGTTCTCCGACTATAATTTAAAATCATAAATGACCGTTTTTCTAGATCATTGAGAGCTTGCGCCGCTTTATCATACAGTTGAGTATCGAGGTGTTGCCATTGATAACGCTGAGGATCAGGTCGTTTGATAAATAAAACCACATCAACTTCATTGCCCAAAGTTTCTAGCATCAGCGTTTCATCGCCTAACTTGGAGTCGCCTAAACCCGGAACATCAACTAGCGCAATTTTGCCAACATCAGGATTTTTAAACGGACAAACTATCTTAACCTCTTTCACCGCTAGGTGTTTGAATGTGGTTAAGTTATTCTGCTGAGTACCATCGCGTTTTTGCGTCACATAATCGGTAATTTCCTCAGCCTTAATTTTTAGCGATCGCGGATTCCCTGACCGAATCAACGATCGATACTGACTGAGATTTCGATGATAATCATAGCACAGGCGTTTGTACATCTCTTCATCACTTGCCCCTCCTAGTTCTTGTTCGGGAAATATCTGATTGGCAAACTCATCTAAACTAGGGGGTTTCTCCGCCAAACCGAGTTCGTCATAATAGGGATAAATGACTTCGTTTAAAAATGATGATTCAGAATGCAGCGTAACTTCGACTTGAACAGAGGTTTTGGGTTTAGGTAAAACCATTTGGTCTTGAATACCATATAAACTAGAGCTAACCCCATTAACTTGAATCCCTGTTTCCTCTGAAGCTTTGTTAGGGAAGGATTCCCCTTGCCAATTTTCAATTGTACTGCGAACCGCCGTGCAAGCGCCTCCTTCTAGTGCTGGAATTTCATTATCGGTGAGTCCACTCAAGGTTTTAAGTAACGTACTTTTCCCCTGTCCCATCAATCCGACAACACCAATATTTAAGGTAGGACGAGAGAAGCGTTTTTGCAGATTATTCAGATTCTCTGATTCAATTTGAAGCTGTTGGAGCAGATAAGATAGATGAACGGTATTTAATTTCTCTTGCATTTCACTCTCACCAAAAGATACCTCCAGCCGTTGGCGATACAGTTCTAATTCGCGCAGGGCACAAGAAAGCTGAGCGAGATGGCTTTCTACCCGTTGTATTTCCTGAGCTAGCGGTTGACGCTGTTTGATGATATAGTCAATCCGTTGCGCTCTCGTCCGGGGGGGTTGGCTGGTATTCATGAAACCAGATTATTATTGACTGAACCATAAGATTACTCCAAAGTCGGCGCTGTTTCACTTAAGCTGAATTTCGCTGACTCCTATAGGAATATGGCTGACTTGTATCGCCAGGAAATAAATGATCCGGTTGGCAAAGTTGAAAAACCTAGCTCCCGCATCCTCTGGCTTCCCCCGTGCAACAAACGCTCCCCCATCCTTGGGTCTCCCCCGTGCAAAAAAAGCGAAGCATCCTATGGCTTCCCCCTTTTTAAGGGGGACGGGAGGGGGATCTAAAGGGGGACGGAAGGGGGATCTATAAGGGGAACCCTGAGGGGCGGGCAGGGGTTGGGTGAGGGGTTTGACCCCCTATTTAATTAACCAACAGTATCCTTTAGTTCAGGGCTTAAGGCAGTGCCATCCAACTAGAATTTAGTATCATAAAAATCCTTCGTTGTGGGAAACCCTGTGTCCCTTCGCTTCGCTTATCGGGCAAGCTTTAGACCGGGGTTGCTTACTCAAGTTATGATGGTTGAATAATATATTACCTGTTGCCTCTCCCATTTGGCAAAATTGGGATAGGCAGTGTCCAATACCATAGCGCTGATCCCTTAACTCTTAGTGAACCGTTATGTCATCACCTGATCTGGATGGATTTATTTTAAGTCAGCAATACCAACTCAAAGCGACTTTACAAAGTCTTCAGTTGACCTGTCAAGTGATTCAAGATTATGACCCGGATAATCAACTTTGGCAACAAAACCGATCGCAAGTTCAGCAAATGCTACAGTTTCTGGAAAACGCGATTGAGGTATATATCCAAGACTTTTCACCCGATTCAGAAAAACGCATCCAGTTTTGGGAAGGCTGTTCCTTGGGAAAATCTCATAATCGTATTCTCCACCCCAGCCAACCCCCCAAACCATTAGTTGAGGTACTCAAAGGAAACGGTGATCCCCAAAATCCCTTGCATCTGGGCTTGTTGGTGGGTTATCGCTTTGCTACGCTCAAGCGTTTCCTATCTCGTTTTGAACTACCTGAAGATATGGACATTGATTTAGCTGCGGCTACCTTCGGATAGAACGTCGTCGCTTCTTATGTCTCAATCCCCAGTTACCTAGAATCTTTCAACAATAAATAGTATAGGTTTCCATTACCGCCAATTACTCCTGCGCGATCGCCAGCGAGAACTCCTGTCCCCATAAATATATCAACTCGTCCAGGTCCTTTAATCGCACTCCCAGTATCTTGATCCAGAACATAGCGACTCACCCAACGGGATTCGAGTTGCCCTTGGACGTTAGGATAGGGGATGCGAGTTTGAATTAACGCCAAAGCGCCAGGAGGCATTAAGGATTTATCGGTGGCGATTGAGCGTTCGGCTGTCACAGGCACACCCAGGCTTCCAGTAGCCGGTGCGCCATTGGTTTCCCGGAAGAAGACAAAACTTTGATTCCGGGGTAAATATTGATCAAGTTCACTCGGAAATTGACTGAAATAATCAATCAAAACCGGTAACGTTAACCCCTCAAGGGGTAACTTACCATCTTTGACCAATTCTCGCCCCACACTGGTATAGGGGTAATCAGTTTTACCCGCATAACCAACCGTCATCAGACTACCATCTGACAATTGCAGACGGGCAGAACCCTGAACATGAACCAAAAATGCCTGGAAGCGATCGCGCAACCAGACGAGTTCTAATCCAGACAGGGGGCTATTTTTACCAAACCCATCAACTCCTTCTAAATCAGCGCGAGTCGGGTGAGGCTTCCTCCAGTTATTGAAGTTCGTCGGTAAACGGTAGAGGGGATAGCGATACTCTGCACTAGGGGTGCGACTGGCAGTATAAATTGGTTCAAAGTACCCCGTAAATAAGACTGTTCCTTGATCATCATTGCCCACCGACTGGTAAACCTCAAACTCACGATTCACCGCCGCTTGTAGTTGGGCTGGAGAACTGGATGTGAGTAGGAGTTGACGAAATCGTACCAGGGAACGGCGCACTCGTTCCAGGGTTATCCCTGGGATGGGATAGGTTTGGTACGTCGCCGCCGCTTTAGGCGTCGCCAGATAGCGCAGACTATAGTCAATCGACTTCAGTAAAGCTTGCCGATCCCCCGGCTGTTCAGGAGTCCCCCAGAGTTGCTCATCGAACCCTAGAGAGTCCAGTGTCACCGATGAAGTATCGGGGTTTATTCGTTCTAGAGGAACATCGGGAACAGCTAAACTGCTGCCACTGAACAGCATTATCCCTAAACTCAGGGATAGACTCGTCAGTTGTTTTCTCATTCTGGTCAAAACTGTTACGTCGTATCATCAATCATTAGCCATTGGGTTTTGCCAATGACTAATGACAAAAGACTTAATCCAAAAATCGCTCTACGCTACCCCCGAAGATGGGTTCCACCCGAATCGCTAAAACGCTGGAAGGGCGTACTACCATATACTCGCCCTGAATATTTTTAATCGGGACGCTGATAAAGTCGTTCGAGGTCGATTTGGGCATGAGTTCGCTACTATACCATTTCTGAAACTCTTGAATTGTGGTAAAGCGCACCTCTTCCCGGTGTCCGCCAGCGATAAGAATGTGAACGGCAAACTCATCTGGAGTTCTTGGCATGAAATTTTCTCCTCAATCCATCCCAATTATCTTAACCCCGCCAGAAGACCCTCACCGAAAAAGAGGTTGGTAAGGGGGAAACTGGAAGCCCCTGTTGTTCACGATATGGAAGAAAGTTTCCCCCTTACACAAACAACTGAGACTAAGGGAATCCTTATTGATAGGCATAACCATCGCTTCTGTGAATAAATGAGCAGTACCTGTGATTGATTCCAGCTACTCGACCTGTAGCTGTCGTGATATCAAAACTACCTGTTGCTCGACATAAAACCCGACCAACATAAGAACCAATTTTCTTGCCTTTGGTGACAACAGCCTTAACAATATCGCCAGTTTTAAAACCAAAGTGCTTCTTAATGTTTGACCGATGACGAATCGGAAAACCATATTTATCAGTACCACACATTTGACGGTTGCCATGTCCTGTTGCTTTGATAATCAAAGGTTTTGATACCAGAATTCTCAAGGGTTTTGGAGTTGATGCACCTACATTAGAAGCATCCAGCCAATGAGTTTTCGGTAAGTTTTGGCGGCAACGATTGTATTTAGTCCTACCACCTGTCCCAGTTTCTACCGGTAAACCCAACTCTTTAAGAGAGTTAAACAGTTTCCATCGAGTAGCATTGACGGCAGCAGTATCAGTTAAAGGCTTTTTAGCTTGATCAAGGATTGACTTGAGCAAGTCGGGTTTCTTTTTCAAAAACTGCTCAATGGGTTTATTTCCCTTCTTCTGATTGCATTGGGTACAACTTAAAGTCAAGTTAGATACACGATTAGAACCCCCTTTTGATTTAGCGATTATATGCTCAATTTCTAATTGAGTATCGCTAACACCGCAGTAAGCACACTTCCGATCCCATTTTTCGAGCATATATTCTCTTAGTTCGTATCCAGCAAGTACACCTTGTTGATACTCGACTCCAGAGATCTCTGGATTCTGAATCAATTGAGTGTCGAAGCGCACCAATTCAGTTGATATAGACGTGACAGGAGATAAACTCAATAACCGTTTAACCCAAGTCAAGATGTTATCAACTCGGCTAACTAATGAAGGTGGTAACCAACCATCAGCGCGACAACGATTATTAAACCGAGGTTGACGATAGCGAGTTTTGCGATTTCTGCGAGAGCGTCTTAACTGCCTCCTAGAGGTTAGACTTTCTCGAACCTGGACTCCTCTGTGAGTTAGTTCTGCTGCCCACAAAACTACATCGTTTCTCAAGATTGCTATTCCCGTGGTTTTTGTACCTGGATCAATCTTAATTCTTAAAGGTTGATTGTCCGTTTCTTTAACCTCCTCTTTCAAAATGATTGTGAAAGGATACCTCTTAAACACAGCAGCTTTACCTGTTTTGAGCAGTTTTCTGGCTCTAGCAGGATGGGTTGGGTTTAATGGTTTTTTGTCGCTGTTTAAGACCCATACAAACATGAGTTTTATCTCCCTTACGGGGTAAAGTGAACCGAACCTAAGAGGTTCCGCTTCGCTAACGCCAATGTTTAGAGTCGGTACTTTCCAAGCGGCACTTCCTTAACCCTTGTACAGATGTTTAACCGACTTGGTTCTAGTGCTACAAACTGGTTCATGCATTCGTAGGTAGGAACTTTAACACTTGCTCTAAACGTAGACCTCATGAGTCTTAGGCTGGTCATGTAGGCTTGCAAAAACTATTCGAGCGTGGCAAGAATAAAGTCTTACAAGCCCCCGCATTTATGCGTGGGGTTCATGACGTCAATACATTAAACCGTTGCAGTAATGTTTCTAATACCACAGGCAAAGTCTTTTGTAAATCCTCAGGTTGGCGAAATAATAACTGCTGGTGCTGGGGAACCTCAAAGGGAAATTGTCCTGGTAAGTCTTGGCGTTCCATCTGCACCAGCAAAATTTGTTCTCGGCGCTTGCTGGTTAGGGCGTAACCGATTTCGACACAGACTTGAGGGCTGGGGATCACGAGGGGTGTCTGTTCTCTGTCCAATTTCGCGATCGCAGTACCATCGGCGACAAACAGCAAACTCTTACGGATGTGGCGCATCTGGGTACTACTGAGGCGCATCGGTTCACCCGCAGGGCGACGGGACTGTTGTAGGGTTAGGGGGAGACGCGATCGCTGATTGAAGCCCTCAAGGGTGTCATTGAGGCTATCCCGTAGCGCAACACTTGCACTAGAGCATTCAGTTTGATGACTCAAAAAGATAATCGGATCGAGTTGCGCCATCACCTCTTGCTTGGTGAAGTAAATCTCGTGGGAGATCAAATCAATATTGGAAATGGCATAGCCGCCGCTACCTTCGATGTAAAACTCTACCGTTTCCCCATCCAGGTAGCGCCCAAACCATTCCGATTCTTTGACATCCTGACTATCGTCTAAGAAGTCAGCCCTTAACCCGGACTTGAGCAAGCTGTTTTTGCTTAACCGCAGATCGTGAGGGCGTTTCTCCAGTTCTTTAATCGGTTCGTATTGCTGGAGATACCAGGCTTTCAGAGCAATGATTGCCATGCTGTGTGATAAAGGGTTCGACGCCTAACATTAAAATTCCCAGTCCTGGAATTTTAACAATAAGCGGAAATATCTTCACCACATTCATCTGCCAAATAGCACAGCGCCCGGAAGCGTAACCCTACCACTTCCTCATAGAAGGGATTCAGCTTACACAGAGGCGGAATGTGAAATAGGGTACGCCCAAATAGTTTAATGTCGCGCTCAAAGGGACATTGAGCGGGGATCAGATGGCAGATCAAGTGTGCCAGTTGGGGATTGTGTACTTCAACCCCATCAATCCACCGTTTAATTGGTTTGAGCAAATCAAACCGTTTTTTCCGTTGGGGAGGTTGGGTTGGGATTGAGGACGGCTGTTTTGGCTCTATCCAAACCCATTTCGTAAAAATCAGTTTCTTTGCTGTAAAATCAGATACACTCATAAATCTTTCCTGTGCTAGAAACAAACCAACTAAACCACTTCTTATTCACCTACAATTACTCTGGCATTCATACCGGATGAATGTCGGTAAAGCTTTGGTGAAGTTTTAGGGTGAAGTTTGCACGTTCTGTAAACTCAACCCGATCAAAAGCGGCTGTATTCACAGTTTCTTGGTTCTGTTGGTGATGACCCAGAGGTTAAAAAACTGGGTTATATATGCTGCTCTAACCAAGGAGCAGCGCATCTTAAAAGCAGGATTTATAAAGAGTTACTCGGTTGTGAGTCAATATGTCAAAACGAGCGATAAAAAAGCTGGTAATTGCCACTTTCTCCCCATTATTAAAGCTAGAGTGCTGATTTTCATGTTGCCAGAGGCTGAATTTGGGGGCATCAGTAATCTAACTGAAGTTCAGTTCATTGCCGTAGCGGTGTCCGTGACACCATTTATAAGCATAACTCATTAAGGTTATCAGGTTAACTGATATATGAGGAAGCGATCGCAAAATCTTCGGGATTGCTCTGGTATCGGCGATTCATCGATATCCGCTCCATGGGGTCAGGTTGCTTCTGCTCAATCCCCTATCTGGTAGTCAGTCATCTGAGATTGGCAAAGGAATGCGATCGCGCCAGCGACTTTTTGCATAAATCTGAAATCGAGAGGCAATACGCACGATGGCTACACCGATACAGACACTGAGGAGGAATGAACCTAAAATCAGTATTTTGGATCGCCGAAACCTTTGATATACCCTAGGGTGGGCAATGCCCACCAGCCTTAACCATGAAATCGACTAACGCCGTTGTTCTGATCACAAGTGTATTCATGTTCAGTGTCTGGGGATGGGGAATCACTCAAGCCGCCGAACCCAGTCTGGGGAGTTCTTTTCGGGATTTTTGTCTTCAAAAAGAAAGTTTGTCAGCCGAGACGAGAAAAACGGTGGAGGTGCTTTTAAAAGTAACTGGCACGAGTGATTGTGAACTAGCTACTGAAAATCTGTCAAGTCGTACTGAGCTTTACCTAGACAGAACAGGAATCAGTGACCTGAGTCCTTTATCAGGACTGACGAATCTAAATTGGCTTCAACTTATTAACAATCAAATCACCGATATCAATCCTCTAGCCAGACTCACTAACTTGGAGGTGCTTTACCTAGATTACAACCAAATTACCAATATTAGTCCTCTAGCCGGACTCACTAACCTGAATACACTTGTCCTTAATCAAAACCAAATTAGCGATATTAGTCCTCTCGCCGAACTCACTAACCTTGAGACACTTCAACTCATCAACAACCAGGTGAAAGATATCAGTTATTTAGTCGGATTAACAAGCCTGAGTTGGCTTCTACTTGATGACAACCAAATCACCGATATCCATCCCCTAAAAGAACTCAAAAACCTTGAGACAGTAGTCCTTAACAACAACCAAATAGCTACCGTCCACCTCGTGAAACTCACCAACTTGAAAGAGCTTCACCTTAGCAATAACCAAATCAACGATATCACTTTGGCAGAACTTCCCAATCTTTATTGGCTTAGTCTTAATGATAACCAAATCAAATATGTTAGCTTTCTAGCGGAACTCACTAACCTTCAGACACTTCAACTTGATGATAACCAGATTGCAGATATTAACCCATTAGCGGGACTCACTAACCTCAAGTGGCTTGCCCTCAGTGAAAACCAAATTACAGATGTTAACCCGCTAGCGGGACTCACAAATCTGGAGATGCTTCTGCTCAACAACAATCAAATCAAAGATGTCAGCCCTCTATCAGGACTCACAAATCTGACGATGCTTTTTCTTGAAGGCAATGAGATTTCTTTGGATAGCTCCGCTAATGCACAACCAACTTGCCCAGTCAGTCCCCCAGATATTTGCCAATTTTGAAAACGTAGCAAGAGTGTTATTTTGACTCAATCTATGTCTAATCAAAATGAAGTTTTTGAAATTCTGAAGGGATTTCTGTTACTTCTACTCTTTTATCTCTGTGCTGGTCGGAGCCAATAATAGCATTACTCCCATCTATGGCTACTGAATTACCAAATCGGTAGGTAGAACCCATAAATTTTTTAATGAAGTTAAACGTATCAGTTGTAGCAGGAGTCTCCAGCCTCCAACCAAACACTTCGCTTTTCCGTGCTGGAGCGTTATTTGTTGTCGATACGGATAATGTCTCTCCCGTAGCATTCTGGAATTGAAACAAGCAAAGTCCCAATCCAGTACCAGAACAGTCAACCACTTCGGTGTATCCTTTTTCAATTAAACTGTCAATAACTGCGCCTCGCTCCGGATTATTAAACTGAGCCATATTAAATATAGCTTGCCACCCTTCCTCAATTAACAATGTTCTTGCGTCTTGATAGGTCATACCTTGACGCAGCTTAGGGATGGGTTGCGCTAAGGCGGATAAATTCACCCAGAAGACCGTACTCAAAACCAGGCTCGAACAGAATAGTTTAAACATTTTGGCAACAATAAAAATATTTTTAGATTTTTGCAAATAGTCTCTGTAAACTGTAATATTATCATAAATGTAGGATTATTGAATGGACAAAGCCATTAATGGAATGCTGATTAGATCCGTCTTGAGTTTCATATATTTGCTGCCTTTATTTAGATTTATATTACCAAGCTAAGTAAGGAATCGCTTGATTCAAATAGTTGAGTTATTCCGATGAAAAGTTTAACAGTTTTTTTGGCAACAATTACGATGATTTCTGTATCGGCTTTAAGCTTACCAGCTCGGGCAGGTACTATCAACGCTCACTGTGATTTTTATCCCATCGGAGAAGATAGGGCATCCTCTAGTATGCCCTGCACATTTTCCCAACACCAAGGTTTTATCGGTATTGGCATAAACGGTGATATCTTGTACGAATTTAACCCTGTGGGTAACTCTCCTGGCAACTATACAGATGCGGCTGGCGATGCCGTCTATAGGCAGGCAGGGTTAGGCAGTCGCGGTCTGATTTTCCAACTCCGCGACAAAAAGATATACGTGTACTGGTCTCCAGATACTCGGATTGGCACCTTAAGAGCGAACAATCCGGAGTCGCGCATTAACCTGCGGCAGCAGCCCACCCTTAACTCTGGCACGAATGGGTATGGACTCGTGGGCGATCGCGTCACTGTTTTGGAATGTCGCCAAGACAACGACACACTGGGCAGCAACCTCAACTGGTGCAAGGTGCAGTTTCCCAAGTCCAGAGAGATCGGCTGGATTCGTAGCGACTTTATTATCTTCCCCGTAAAGATTGAACGCTGGAGTTGATTTGAGGGAGAAGGTGATCACTGTCCTTTTAAACTAAAAGTGATTATATTTACATCGCTAACACTACTTTGGAAGTGTAATGAACAAGTCTTTGATAACTTTAATGCTGGTTTCGATGATACTTTTTTGTTAAATGGAATCCTATTAACATTGTAGAGACGTAGCATGCTACGTCTCTACAGTCGGTATACCCTAAGAAGCCGCCTTAGCTGCTGTGCGCTGACGCCGACGTCCTACCGTTTTCACAGGAGGTTCCTCTGGATTTTGTAGTAAGAAAACCACTAGAGGACGGCTTTGAAGTTCGCGGCGAGTTAACCGTTCTATATCCCGCTCAATTTTCTGTTGCAATCCTGTCCAGTCAATTTCTGGTTGTTTTTTGTCATCAAAGGATTTGGCAAAGTCTGTCCACCCATCGCTCAATGTTCGTTCAATCGTCTTAATCACTAACTGCTGAAGCAAGGATTTCTCCACACTGGCGACCACACCCCGCAGGTGTATTTCCGGTTGGGCGAGGAGTTTACCCTCCCAACTAACGGCGGCGGCGACAGTCACTACACCATCTCCTGCAAGCTGCTGACGTTCCTTAAGCACTTCATGATGCACGATACCTGATCGATCCACTAGCTCAATACCAGAGGGGACTTGACCGACAACGCTAATACTATCCTCGGTTAATTCCACCACATCCCCGTTATTGGTAATCACAATATTTTCTGCCGGGATACCCATCTTTTGCGCCATTTTCCCATGTTGGATCAGCATCCGATGTTCCCCGTGAACGGGCATGAAAAACTTGGGTCGGGTCAAGGCGAGCATCAGCTTATGGTCTTCTTGAGCACCATGACCAGAAACGTGAATCCCTTGATGGCGTCCATAGATCACGTTTGCCCCTTGCATCATCAGCCGATCAATGGTGTTGACAACGGCGATTGTATTACCGGGAATGGGATTAGCAGAGAAAACAACCGTGTCACCTTCTTGAATTTTCAGTTTCCGGTGTTCCCCTTTGGAAATACGGGTGAGAGCAGCCAGGGGTTCACCTTGAGACCCAGTGGTTAAAATTAACACTTTTTCTGGGGGTAAACTATTGGCGGCGTGGAGTGGCTCAAATAAGCTATCGGGACATTTTATATACCCCAGATTCCGAGCTTGAGCAATAACATTGAGCATGGAACGACCAACAACCGACACCACTCGGTTTTGTTTTTGTGCCAGATCTAAGATGAGTTGCACTCGATGAACCGATGAGGCAAATGTGGTGACCAGTATTCGTCCCGGTGCTTGGGAGAAAATGCGATCCAGGTTGGGATAGACGGACGCTTCGGAAGGGGTGTGTCCGGGAACTTCAGCGTTGGTGGAATCGCTGAGGAGACAAAGCACTCCTTTTTCACCGTGTTCGGCTAACCTCTGGAGATCAAAGTATTCGCCATCGACCGGGGTATGATCGACTTTAAAGTCTCCGGTGTGGATAATGACCCCAATGGGCGTGTGAATTGCTACGGTAAAACTATCGGCAATGGAGTGAGTGTTGCGAATATATTCAACCATAAAGGACGAACCGATCCGCACCATGTCACGAGGGCTAACGGAATTTAACTTTGTGCGATCGGCAACTCCTGCTTCCTCGAGTTTGCCTTGCAGCAGCGCCATCGCCAGTCGAGGTCCGTGAATTACGGGAATATCGAATTGCTTCAAGTGATAGGGAAGTCCACCAATATGATCTTCGTGACCATGGGTGACAATCATGCCCTTGATTTTATGGCGATTTTCCCGCAAATAGGTCATATCGGGCAGAACGATATTAACCCCGTGCATTTCATCATTAGGAAATCCTAATCCTGCATCCAAGAGAATAATTTCATCGTTGAACTCGAAAATACAGGTATTTTTGCCGATTTCATGCAGCCCACCCAAGGGAATGATTTTTAGAGCGGCTGAAGATTTATTACTAGTCAATTTGCCTCCTTTGAGATTTCTATTTCTCATTAATTACAACGTTAAACCTGGATTGAAAATTGCCGTTTTTTAGAAAATAAATTTTGGGCAATAAACTAATCTTAATCTAATCTAGACTAACTCAAGTTTTTTAGAAGTGGTAGCCATTCTTATTCGAGTTATGCATGAACCTATCGGAAAGAAAGAACATAAGATCTGATCAATAATTGAAAACGGCTATCAAAAACCGACGTGAAAGAACACGAGGTTACAATTCAAAACGATATCCTTGGCTTAATGCCTGCTGTCATGAATTAAAATGGATTAACAAGTCGTTTTATTATGAAAACTGAGCTTGTTTCTAGAGTTTATCGATAAAAATATGGAATTATCGATCAATTATCACTCTAGCACCTCAATGGGCAAGGGGCAGACAATAGTCTACTTTAGCCAAACAATTAAGAGCCGTTCCTAGATAAATGTTTTGTTTTATTTTAAGGGCAATTTAACTCTCCTAATATGAACATCGATGAGAATTTATAGTAAAGAAAGCTCTTGGAGAACCGTCTTGACTTGTTGTTGCAATTCCATAGGCAGATCACTCAATGGTGGACGCGGTGAACCGACATCCCATCCTTGGAGTTTTAATGCAGCTTTGAGTGGAATAGGATTGGCAGTACAAAACAAGACTTTAAATAAAGGAAAAAGCTTTAAGTGAATGTCTTTAGCTAGGTCGGTTTGACCCGCTTGGAAAGCCTGGATCATCTGCTGGAGTTCTCGACCAACTAGATGGGAGGAAACACTGACTACCCCACTTGCCCCTAGTGCTAATAAAGCTAAGGTAAAGGAATCTTCTCCTGAGTAAATGGCAAAATCCGGTGGCGTTAAACGTCGTACTTGACTGCCTTGCTCGAAGCTGCCACTTGCCTCTTTAATCGCTACAATATTGGGAATTTCCGCTAAACGGGCAACGGTTTCCGGTTGGAGGTTTTGACCCGTGCGGCTAGGTACATTATAGAGCATCACAGGCAAGTCAGGACTGGATTTGGCAATTGCCTGGAAATGATTATAGAGTCCATCTTGTGGGGGTTTATTGTAATAGGGAACGACTTGTAATGAACCATCTACCCCTAGTTTAGCGACTTTTTGGGTAGCTGAGATCGCTTCTTGGGTGGAATTTGACCCTGTGCCAGCAATTACCTTGGCTTTACCCGCCACCGCTTTTTGCACCACCTGAAATAACTGGCACTCTTCATCCCATGTCAATGTCGGTGATTCACCCGTCGTACCACAGACGACGACGGTATCAGTACCCTGCTGTACTAAATGAGCTGCTAATTCCTCAGCAACCTGATAATTCACACTGCCGTCTTCTTTAAACGGCGTAATCATTGCCGTTAATACACGTCCAAAATTGACCACCCTTATTTCACTCCTATTTGGTCATTAGTTATTGGTCATTTGTCATTAGTCATTAGTTATAAGCCATTGGTCATTAGTTATCGAGCTAACCAACTCTCAACTAACGACAATAAACGCACAACTGCTTTGCCACAGGATTGAACAAAGGACAAATGACCAAGGACAAACAAATTAATAAGCCATCATTGCTGTTGCTGGCTTTAACCAATTCCGTTCCACCAACAACTCGGCAATTTGTACAGCATTCAAAGCTGCCCCTTTGCGAATTTGGTCACCACTCAACCAAATCTCTAATCCACACGGATGGGACAAGTCTTGTCGAATGCGTCCCACCAGTACATCGTCCTTACCCGTAGCATCTATAGGCATGGGGAAATAATTTGCCTGCCAATCTTCCACCAGTCGCACTCCCGGTGCATTGGCAAGTAGATCCTTGGCTGTGGCGACAGACATGGGTTGAGCAAACTCTAGATTAATCGCTTCTGAGTGAGCTCGCAGCACAGGAACTCGAACACAAGTAGCGCTGATTCGGATCTGGGGATCATTGAAAATCTTGCGGGTTTCATTGACCATTTTCATCTCTTCCTCACAATACCCCTGATCATTCAACGGGGAATTGTGGGGAAACAGGTTAAACGCCAAGGGGTAGGGAAAGCTTTCCGTTGGTGGCGTTTGCTCCTGCAAAATTGCCTGCGCCTGCACTTTTAGTTCTTCCATCGCCCGTCTACCTGCACCGCTAGCCGATTGATAGGTAGCGGCAATAATCCGTTGGACGGGTTGCACCCGATGCAGAGGCCAAACGGCTACTGCCATTAGGATTGTCGTGCAGTTGGGATTGGCAATAATCCCTTTATGCTTCGCCGCCGCTTCCGGATTGACCTCAGGAATAACCAGTGGTACATCAGGATTCATGCGAAAAGCACTGGAATTGTCAACAACCACAGCTCCCTGCTCAACTGCTTTAGATGCCCAAGCTTTAGATGTTGAACCACCAGCCGAGGCTAAAACCAAATCCACCTCTTTAAACGAATCTTCCCCCACGGCTTCCACCGATAGGGATTCGCCTCGAAACTTGAGAGTTTGTCCCGCCGACCGGGGTGATGCTAAGAGTTTTAGATGGGTAAGGGGAAAGTTGCGGGTTTCTAGTAATTCCAGTAACTCGGCGCCGACTGCACCCGTTGCGCCCAGTATAGCAACGCGAACTTGACTAGACAAATGATCTACCTCCAATTTTTTAACACATCGATCCTGTTGACAGTGATTTAACTGAGCCAGAAAGATCAATTAAATTTTCTTAAGTTTAAAACACTATTTAGGGAAATTATCGAATCTATATCCTGACAAAATCCATAAGATTTTAACAAAAAAGATGCTTATCTGTGATAACACGACAGACCTAGGTTCGCGCCAATTGACTGAGATATTGCCGTTGGCTTGCCCTTAAAGGGACAGATTAACGATAACAGTTCTCGTTCGGAGTTGATGAGTAGGCTAGCTCAATGCATTAGTACAGGGTGACATAGATAACTCATTCGTCAAAATTATTTCCCAGCTTCCAGACGAAGCCGACTACGTCTGCTGGAGAAGGCTGCCCCAGTTCTCCCGGCTTCGACAGTGGAAAACCTCTGCCGAGCTGGTCTAGAGGGTAGATTCGCTGCTGTAGACGCTCTGAATGTACTATCATCAGATACGGAAACCCCGCCAGACAGACTCAATCTATGTCTCTTTTATACCCTGAAACAATGACTAGAACTCAAATTAACTAGTTGTCAGACTAGCATATCATGAGGTGTTTGGATTAGCCTGTGACAACTCCACACACTGACTCTTACGAGTACAGCGTGGGCTTGTAGAGGAGCCTTTGTCATTAGCCTGAGTTGTTTCGCTCTCTTACACAAGCACGCTCGTTATCCCAGGATAGATACTTGGTGAACGTACAGACTGTCCATGTTTGGTCTGGAACTTGTTCCAGTTTTGAACACTGCGGTTCTTTGATTTTACATTCAGCGCTGTGGAGAGGGGAAGTGTTGAGAACAGAAAACTTAGGGATAACATGGGCGAGGAACACCCCATCCATTTTGGATGCCATGCCACTATGATTGGCATTACTGGCGATTTATCCCACCTCTGCAACAGCAGTAGGGCGTGGGGAACCGATCGCCGGATTCGCTAAAGAGCTAAAATTCAGTTGTCTCCAAAAAAAGCGTCAATGAAAGTTACTCAGGAAAAACTCCCCAAGAGCCAACTCGGTCTGGAAATTGAGATTCCCGCCGAAACGACTAAGAAGGTCTACGAGAAGGTCGTGCAAAATCTTGCCCGCTCTGCCAACATTCCTGGGTTTCGCAAGGGAAAGGTGCCGCGTCAAATTTTGCTCCAGCGCCTCGGTCCGGGACGGATCAAAGAAGCAGCGCTGGAAGATTTGGTACAAAATAGTTTACGGGACGCCCTGAGCCAAGAAACCATTGAGGCACTGGGCAACTATCAGCTGGTTTCCACCTTTGAAGAACTGCTGAGTCAGTTCCAGCCGGGACAACCGTTAACATTCTCGGCATCGGTGGATGTGCCTCCAGAAATCAATTTGGGAGACTACAGGAATCTCAGCGTCAAAGCCGAAGAGGTTAAGTCAGACCCTGAGGCGGTGGATAAATTTTTGGCAGAACGTCAGGTTCAGCACGCCACGCTGATTCCCGTCGAATCGCGCCCCGCCCAAATGGGTGATGTGACGGTTGTGGATTATAAGGGTCGTTTGACACATGAGGAAGAGGAAGCCGTTGATATTTCTGGCGGTGAGGCGACTGACTTTCAGCTAGAACTCGAAGAAGGACGGTTTCTGGCTGACATTGTGCAGGGAATTGTGGGCATGACACCAGGGGAAACCAAAGAGGTGCAGGTGACGTTTCCGGAGGATTATCCCCGAGAGGATTTAGCCAGCAAGAGTGCTGTCTTTACTCTTACTCTCAAAGAACTCAAAGAAAAAGAGTTACCCGAACTCGACGACGACTTCGCCCAAGACATTAGCGAAGAGGAAACCATCAGCGAATTGCGCGACTCTTTGGCAGAACAATTTGCCGAAAAAGCCGAGCAAGAAACCAAAACCAATAAAGAAAATGCTCTGGTCGAAGCGCTGGTGGCACAAGTTGAGATTGATCTACCCGAAACCCTGATTGAGCGGGAAGTCCAGACGATATTAACCCAGACTGCGATCCAGATGGAAAACTACGGGATGGATCTGCAGAAAGTGTTTACAGCGGAAATGATGCCCCAACTGCGAGAGCGTTCTCGTCCCGATGCGATCGCACGCCTGCGCCAATCCCTTGCCCTTGAGGAACTGGCTAAACGGGAATCACTGACTGTGGATGATGAACAGATGGATGCCAAATGTCAAGAAGTGATGAAACAATTGGCAGGGCAAGATGTCGATCCGCAACGCTTGCGGGAGTACGTTAAAGCCGATTTGCTCAAAGAGAAAGCCCTTGAATGGTTGGAAGAACACGCTACCATTGAACTGGTTCCTCAAGGCTCACTAGCGACAGAACAAACAACGGATACACCGGAAACTATCTCTGAGGCAAGTGAAGACGCCGCCGAGCAGCCTGAAGCCACGGCTGATCAAGACAGCGAGGAAACATCACCCACCCCTGATGCTTCTGAACAAACGGCAGCGAGCGAATAAACTTGGGGTTTGGGGAGTTAACCCAGACAAAGCAGGAGCTCTCAGTCTTGGGAAAAAGATTTAATCGCCAACCTCAGCACTTATTGATGTTGCTAAGGCATAATGGTGATTAGAAGTTAACGTGGGTTGACTCCCGCCCAATGTGTTCAAACCTGCCTGCCGGGAAAAACATTCACTTGTTGACACAAATACTTTACTCCTTGTTCTATGCTGCAATCCCAGTTCCCTGACCACTCATTTACAAGCTGGAGTTCCCCGGAAATTGACTCAGTTAGTACAAACAGTCATTCAAGCAACGTCGTACCGATGGTGATTGAACAGTCTGGTGTAGGGGAACGGGCGTTTGATATCTACTCGCGGCTACTGCGGGAGCGGATTGTGTTTCTGGGAACAAGAATCAATGATGTGGTGGCTGACTCGATCATTGCCCAGCTCCTGTATTTAGAAGCCGAAGATCCAACCAAGGATATCCAGATTTACATTCACTCCCCCGGCGGACCTATTCTCGGACTAGGGGGAGTGATTGCTGGGATGGCAATTTATGACACAATGCAACAGATTCGTCCCGATATTGTCACAATATGTTTTGGTGCGGCGACGGATATGGGCGTGATTCTGCTAACGGGAGGAACACCCGGAAAACGCATGTCCCTGCCCAATGCACGGATCATGATCAGCCAACCCCTCGGCGGCGCCCAAGGACAAGCCGTTGACATCGAAATCCAAGCCAAGGAAATTTTATATCATAAAAATCAGCTCAATGAGCTAATGGCGTATCATACAGGTCAACCTTACGAAAGAATCGCCACGGACACTGAGCGCGACTTTTTTCTGTCAGCAGCGGAAGCCAAAGAGTATGGTTTAGTTGACCAAGTTATCTCGCGAGAGAATCTCAAGAGCGACGCCACCGTCACTTCTATTAAGTAAGAGGCTCCTTATGTCTAAATACGACTCCCATCTAAAATGTTCATTTTGTGGCAAGTCTCAAGAGCAGGTTCGCAAGTTAATTGCTGGACCGGGAGTCTACATTTGCGACGAATGTGTAGATTTGTGTAACGAAATTTTAGATGAGGAGTTGCTCGATTCCAGCGCTCCGGCTCCCCAGCAAGTTCCCCGCTCGGAACCCCCACAAAAACGTCGCACTCGCACATCAGCTTTGTCACTGAATCAGATTCCTAAACCTCGGGAACTGAAAAAGTATCTTGATGAACATGTCATCGGTCAGGATGATGCTAAAAAAGTCCTCTCTGTAGCTGTTTATAACCACTACAAGCGCCTAAGTTTTATCGAAGCCAAGGCAAAGGGTAAAGCTGGAGTAGACGATGCGGTGGAACTGCAAAAGTCTAATATTCTGCTCCTGGGACCCACTGGTTGTGGTAAAACATTACTGGCTCAAACCTTAGCGTCTGTACTTGATGTCCCCTTTGCTGTCGCCGATGCAACAACGCTGACGGAAGCCGGTTATGTGGGTGAAGATGTGGAGAACATCTTACTGCGGCTGTTGCAGGTGGCGGATTTGGATGTTGAAGAAGCGCAACGGGGAATTATTTATATCGATGAAATCGATAAAATTGCCCGCAAGAGCGAAAATCCTTCGATTACGCGGGATGTTTCTGGGGAAGGGGTTCAGCAAGCTTTACTGAAGATGCTAGAGGGAACCGTTGCCAACGTGCCACCTCAGGGCGGACGTAAGCATCCCTATCAAGACTGCATTCAGATTGACACAGGCAATATATTATTTATCTGTGGTGGTGCCTTTGTCGGCTTAGAGAAGGTGATTGAACAGCGTTTAGGGAAGCGCTCAATCGGCTTTATCCAACCGGGAGAAGGTCAATCGAAAGAAAAACGTGCGGCGGATTTACTGCGACATTTAGAACCCGATGACTTGGTGAAGTTCGGGATGATTCCGGAATTTATCGGTCGTATCCCGATCGCGGCTGTGGTTGATCCTTTGGATGAAGAAGCTCTGATCGCGATTTTGACTCAGCCGCGCAATGCTCTGGTGAAGCAATATCAGAAATTGTTGAAGATGGATAACGTGCAGCTTGGGTTTACTGAAGACTCGCTGCGAGCCATTGCTCAGGAAGCGTATCGGCGAAAAACGGGAGCGCGAGCGCTGCGGGGTATTGTGGAAGAGTTGATGCTAGAGGTAATGTACGAATTACCCTCGCGTAAAGATGTGACTCGCTGTACGATTACCCGGGAAATGGTGGAGAAACGTTCGACAGCCGAACTGTTGCTGCATCCGTCATCCCTACCCAAGCCGGAATCGGCATAAACTTATCAGTGGTGGTATCAAAACGAATTAAGAATGCCTCTAGTTAACGTTCGCGGCGTCGATCATTACTATGAGTGGATTGGTGCGTCTCAGTCGCTAGATGATAAGCCTGTAATGGTTTTCATTCATGGTTGGGGCGGTTCTGCTCGGTATTGGCAAAGTACGGCTGAGGCGCTGTCGGATCAGTTTAATTGTTTGCTTTACGATTTGCGCGGATTTGGGCGATCGCGGCTTCCTCTAGAACCCGTCGGGTTACTCTATGAAATGGAGGACTATGCCCAAGATTTGGCAGCGTTGTTAAAGAAGCTCGCTCTCAAGCGCGTCTATATTAATGCTCATTCTATGGGCGCATCCGTGGCGACGATGTTTCTCAACCGCTATCCGGAGCAAGTGGAACGGGCAATTTTAACTTGTAGCGGTATTTTTGAATACGAGGAAAAATCCTTTGCCGCTTTTCACAAATTTGGCGGTTATGTGGTAAAGTACCGCCCACGCTGGTTTTTACGCATTCCCTTTGCTGGGGCGTTATTTATGGCGCGATTTTTACATCGTCCTCTACCGGGAACGGTGAGTCGGGCATTTTTGGAAGATTTTATCATGGCGGATTATGATGCCGCCTTGGGGACGATGTTAACGTCGGTGAGTAAGTATGCGGCGGAGGTAATGCCATCGGAATTTGCCCAGTTAACAGTACCGACGCTATTAGTGGCGGGGGAATATGATCAGATTATTCCCTCTGCCTTGGGACAACGGGCAGCCGCTTTGAGTGACAAGGTGGAGTATTGGGAAATTCCAAATACGGCTCATTTCCCGATGTTGGAAGCCCCGGATGTTTATCTCAAAGGGGTGCGGCAATTTTTGAATGGTGAGCAAGAGATAAAAATTTGACAATACGCGAAGTAAAAATCGTTGTAGAGACGTTCCGCCGGAACGTCTCTATTATTAGGTTCGGTCGCTACATCAATAAAGGTAACGTTACTGTACGCCATCAATAAGGGTGAGTTATGAGAATAGAGGGCTTTATGAAGAGCGGGTTTTTCAGGGAAATGAGCGGATTATCTCGCCAATGCTGCCAGATTTGGAGTTAACGACTGAGATGGTGCTGAATGCGGGAGGATTAGATGATGAATTGCTGTTATCAATATTGCTATAAATCCAGCTTGTATCGGTCGGTTGATTGGCTAATCCATTCTGGCATCTCTCTTATTTGATTCTTCGATAAATTTAGTTGTCTCAGCCTCGATAGAAAAGTGTTTTTGGCAATACTTTCTGGTATCTCTCTTATCTGATTCTTCGATAAATCTAGCACTTTCAATCTCCGCATGGAAGTGCTTTGAACAATACATTCTGGTATCTCTCTTACCTGATTGTTCGATAAAATAAGCCACCACAGGTTAGTGAGTTTGGTAATACATTCCGGCATCTCTGTTATCTGATTTTCCCCTAAAATAAGCCATTCTAGGTTAGCGCGTTCCCTGGGGGAATCTCTGTTATCTGATTGTTAGCTAAATTCAGCGATCGCAGATTCGTGAGTTAGGAAATCCCTGGGGGAATCTCTGTTATCTGATTGTTAGCTAAATTCAGCGATCGCAGATTCGTAAGGTGAGCAATTTCATCAGGAATTTTGGTAATACGTTTGTTTGACAAATTTAGTTCCGTTATTCCCTGGTGGATAGCTTGAGTAATAATTTTGAGGAATTCTGCACGAGTTAGTCTGCCTTGTGTATCAGTTGATACATTTTTATGGTCATATTCTTCTTGGTTAGTCATGCTGTTATAACCTCAGTCTTACCCGTGAAACCCTCGTTCTATCTAATTTATTTCTGTAATCTGTTCAATTTTCAATCCGCCACAGCATTCCAAGAAAGTCGCCTGCAAATGGGTTACTCCTTCTCCTTGGGATTAGGCTTTCTCATCGGTGCGAGTATCCTGAAAACCACGATCGCGCCGAAATGGAATGATATTGGACAGCTAGCGGCGATTATCGCCATCCGCACCGTGTTAAACTATCTATTGCTACAAGCGATCACCAACAGTTCTGAACCCCTGGAAAAGTCCCCAGACAGCCAGGATGTAGACAACTCAAAGCTAGTCGGTTCAGTTGATCGCTGATACTTTACCCACCGTTTCCCGACAATGGGGTTCCATTAGGCTGGATACATCGGGACCGTTGGGGATGATTCCTCCAGGATTCAGCGGAAACAAATTCCCATAATAATCTCGCTTAACACTCTCTAAATCGCAGGTATCCGCAACCCCCGGAAGCTGATACAAATCGCGCAGGTAAGCGCCTAGGTTTTGATAGTCTTTAATCCGGCGACGGTTACATTTGAAGAGTCCGTAGTAAACAATATCAAAACGGAATAGGGTTGTAAATAAACGCACATCTGCCAACATCACCCTATCCCCACATAAATAGCGATTCGTCTCTAGCACCTCATCAATTTCATCAAGTGTAGTAAACAATTCATCACAGGCTTGATCGTAAGCCTCCTGAGATTGGGCAAAACCGCAGCGATAAACCCCATTATTGACCCCGTGGTAAATCTTATCATTCCACTCATCGATCACGGACTTCAGATCCTCTGGATACAAGTCAAGTGCGGAATTTTTGGCGAACTGATTAAACTGAGAGTTGAGCATAACAATAATCTCTGCACTCTCATTATTAACAATCGTCTTTGTCTGGTTATCCCACAAGACTGGCACCGTCGAACGCCCACTGTAACCGGATTGGGCTAACTGGTATAGTTCCGGCAAGGTGTGATACCCTTCTTCGGGTTTCTCAAACACCCAGATTCCCTGATCTGAAGATGGCGAGACAATAGACACTCCGATAACCTCATCCAATCCCTTCAGCGCCCTAACAACAAGCGTCCGATGCGCCCAAGGACATCCCAGTCCCACAAACAGAGTATAACGTCCTGAGACGGGTGGATAGGGATTTCCGGCGTCTGTACCAATCGTCTGTCTAAACTGACTCTCTGGGCGAATGTATTCTCCCTTTTTGCTGGGTGGTGCCAGTTTGGACATCATAATCTGCCACATTGTCGTCCAGACAAACTTGCCCAACCGGATAATTACGGTTGACGGGAGAGATGTGCCTTTCGGTTTCCAAGAAGACGTTGCCATGAGTGAAGAATTGAATTTTATCCTACTGGCGTGACACAGCTAAATTTGTGGCATAGATTTCACCGTTCAATCGGGCGCACGGAGCGTGCGCCCCTACAATTCCAACCCAGCAAATTAGGTGTACCACACCACTACTGTATCGAATAGCGGCGAATAGTAGCGATCGCACCCAGGAATGATAGTCTAGCTACTATTGGGTTTTCCTGCCGAGCATCCAACACCAAAGCACACCAGACAAACGTTAGATATGGCTAACATAACCATCCAATCAGCCACTGAACTTGACAACGGCTGGTCTTATCAGGTGAAACTGGAACATGGTCGCGAGTATAACTACGACGTCACCCTAAATCAGTCAGACTATAACCAATGGTCTCAAGGGGAAGTTTCACCTGAACAATTAGTCGAGGCGGCGTTTGAATTTTTGCTAGAACGTGAACCCGCCTCGTCTATCATGTCAAAATTTGATTGTGCCGTAATCCGCCGCTATTTTCCAGAAGTGGATAGCGAGTTACCGAAGAAACTTTAACGGTTAAAACTCAGGCTATTCATCATCTGGTCTAACACTTGTTTATTGCGTTGATAGCGTTGATCTTGCATATCATAAGTCATCCCAATCAAATGTCTATAATCTCTGTTTAATTAATTCTAGCATTAATTTACTCTCCAACCCGGTTCAGCGCTTCTTGATAGAGCGATTGGCTGAGGCGAAATTTACCTTGATTTTGTAAGGCGTCTAGTTGTTCCTTTAGAGTTATAATTAAACCTTGTTGTTTCGCCCAAATTAGAATTCCCACCGTACCTAATACAGGTAAACCCATTTGCCGCGCTACTCGCCGTGCGTTCTTCTCATCTAGTAAAATAGCGTCTACAGGGTTTTCAGCAAAAAGAGCGATCGCTTCAGCTTCCCCTTCATCCAGTTCTATCCTTAACAGCGATATTACAGACGTGTTTGTCACTTGACGAATAGTCAGCCATGATGCTGAAGCCACATCCTGTGCGCCGGGTTGTCCTTTTCCAGTTTCGACAACTTCTCTCCAAACGGCTTGAGGGAGAAACACACCATCAGGAAATCGCTGGTGCAACAGAGAAAGCTGCCCAATTGTACTTAGGGCAATTAAAATTGAAGAATTGGTAACGGCTCTCAACCCAAAGACTCCAGTGTTTCAAGGTCTGCTTCCAATTCTTCTAGATCATAGCTCCGTTCAATCCTTTCTTGACCTAACAACTCGTGAAATTGCCATTTAGTCATTTGTGCGAGTTCTCGGGCTTTACCGAAGGATAGTATTCCCTTTTGGTATAATCGGATAGCGACTTCCTGACGCAGACGGGGAAGGCGTTCGGTTGGTGGTACTCGCAACGCTTCGGCAATGTTATCGGGAATTTCGAGAGTTAGTTTGGTCATGGTAATTATCTAATTTTGACATTCTTCCTTAATTCTACCTATACTAAAGGAATACTGCATAGATACCCGTAATTATAACATGGAATTCAATAGTTTTAATTCCTTTGATCCCCTCAAGGTTAAACTTACTGCTGGTACAGAGGCTCAAGCCAATGCACTAAGAAGAGAAATTGAAAATATTTTAAAATCTTACGTCGGTTGGTATGACCCCTTTTGTGAAGCAATTCAAAATGCTATAGATTCTGTTGAAAAGCGCAGTAAAATCGGCGAAGACAATTATCCGCCTTCGGTCTGGATTATCATTAACATACAGGATAACTATCTGAGTGTTACAGACAATGGTGTTGGTCTAACTAAAGAACAATTTGAACAATTTTTAGCACCTTATTTTTCTTTTAAATCGGGCGATACTCGTGGAAAAAAGGGAGCAGTAGCAACTTATCTAGCCTATGGATTCAATGAAATAAAAGTTGGTACTAAAACAGAACACTATAGTGCTAGTGGTAAAATGGTTGGTGCAAAAAAATGGGTTGATGATCCTAACCCAGCTGCAAACCCGGAGGTTACACCAGATCAAAGTGGTGCTGTTGATTCAAGATTTGATGAAATCGACAAAGGTGTTTCCATCTGTATCAAATTTGGCAAGGGGACTTTTCCCGCGAATCTCAATTGGATTCAGACAAATGATGCTGAATCTTGGATGAAAATTCTACGAGTGAAAACTGCTATCGGAGCAATTTTTAAGAATGATAATATCACAATTTATCTGAAAGTAATTGACAAAGACGGAAAAATTACAGAGGCATCAACTTCTGAAATTGAGTATTTATGGACACATTTAAGAGCGCAAAAATATGCATCAAGAGATAAAATTGAACAAAAAAGAAAAGAATTATTTGACAAAGGTAAAGATCCGAATAAATTACCTAGCAATTTGCAAAATCTAGAAGTTATCTATAAGGAATGGAATTTTAATGAATTAATTTCAGAATTAAAATTAGAGTCGGAAGAAATTAAAATTTGCAACACCTATAAACCTTGGGTTTATGGTGGATATGTTTTTTCAACTAAAAAATGGGAGCAGTTTAACAGGAGTCTAAATCTAAGAGAGAAACAGAGAATACTCTATGGTGGAATTCAAGTGGCTGCCAATAATATGCCGCAAGGAGAATTAATCCAGATTCCTTTAAATCGAAATATAGGCAGACAAAATAATGCTCATATTGTTATTCATTTCAGTAATTATGAACCCGATTTAGGAAGAAAAGGATTCAAGCATGAAATTGTTGATTTTGCAAAATCAGTATCTGCAAAATTAGTAGAAAAACTTTTTAAACATCACAAATATCTCAAGCCAACAACTGGCGCAAGAGCCGATTTGTTAAGACAGGAAAGTATAGAAGAATGGAAAGAAAAGTTAAGTTTACATGAAAAAGAAAATCCGCTGACATTAAACAATCCAAATTTTTTCATGCCAACAAATTCTATAGCAATTACTTCAATTCCATCAAGAGAACAAGATGTTATTGCTCTTTTTAATCAACTGATTGCAGGAGGTGTTATTCGTGGTGTAAACATCATGTCTACTAATGAGCGATTTACCTATGACGGTCTGTATAGAATAGTGATTAATGAACCAACTGAACATCATATATATAACTCAGAAAACAATCCTTTAGGTATTTCTACTCAACACCTATAAGGATTTCTGATAAAGCCCCTGGGGTTAATCGTGTAAAAATGAAGAAAAAATAAATCTTTTAATAATCTTGCTGATACAGGAGTCAACATCAATGGTAGTACTCACCGATCGCACCCAGAAGCGCTTAACCATGCAGACGGGCGAAATCGCGCCAGATACAACAGCTATCCGTTCCCTAGACTGGGATCGAGATCGCTTCGATATTGAGTTTGGGCTGCAAAACGGCACCACCTATAACTCGTTCCTGATTCGGGGTGAGAAAATTGCCCTGGTGGATACCTCCCATGAAAAGTTTCGTGAACTTTACTTAGATACCCTCAAAGGGTTGATTGAACCCAGCCAGATTGATTATCTGATTATTAGCCACACGGAACCGGATCACAGTGGCTTGGTTAAGGATATTGTCCAACTCGCGCCAGAGATTACCGTCGTCGGGTCAAAAGTGGCGATTCAATTCCTAGAAGACTTGGTGCATCACCCCTTCAAACGGCAAATCGTCAAAAACGGCGACCAACTGGACTTAGGTAAAGGGCATGTGTTGGAATTTGTCAATGCCCCCAACCTACATTGGCCCGATACCATCTTTAGCTACGATGCCGGAACCCAAGTCATGTTTACCTGTGATGCCTTTGGGATGCATTACTGTTCTGATAGCACCTACGACGAAGACATGAGTGCAATAGAAGCCGACTTCCGCTTCTACTACGACTGCTTAATGGCACCCAATGCCCGTTCCGTTCTATCCGCCCTGAAACGGATGGATAAACTCCCAGAAGTAACCACCGTCGCCACGGGTCATGGTCCGTTGTTATCTCATCATGTCACCGAATGGTTGGATCGGTATCGGCGCTGGAGTCAAGCCCAGGCAAAAGCAGAAACCTCTGTGGTAGTCTTTTATGTATCCGATTACGGATATAGCGATCGCCTCTCCCAAGCGATTGCCCGAGGCATCACCAAAACAGGGGTAGGTGTGGAAATGATGGACTTAAAATCGGCTGATCCGCAAGAAGTCCAGGAAACCGTCAGTCGCGCCGGGGGAATGGCGATCGCGATGCCTCCCGCCTCCAATAAAGCCGCCACCGCCGCCGTGAGTACCGTTCTGGCGGCTGTAAAATCAAAGCAAGTCGTGGGTATCTTTGAATCCTATGGGGGGGATGACGAACCCATTGACCCCCTGCTGAGTCAATTCCGCAACCTCGGACTCAAAGAAGGATTTGCCGCGATTCGGGTCAAAGAAACCCCAACCGAAGCCACCTATCAACTCTGCGAAGAAGCCGGAACAGATATGGGGCAACTCCTCACCCGCGATCGCGAAATTAAGCAACGTAAATCCCTGGATAGTGATCTCGACAAAGCCCTAGGACGGATCAGCGGCGGACTCTACATTATTACCGCCCAAAAAAGTGACATTAAGAGTGCCATGTTAGCCTCCTGGGTATCCCAAGCCAGCTTCAAACCCCTCGGCTTAACCATCGCCGTAGCTAAAGATCGGGCGATTGAGTCTTTAATGCAAGTAAGCGATCGCTTTGTGCTAAATATTCTAGAAGAGGGCAATTATCAGGCATTAATGAAGCACTTCCTCAAGCGCTTTCCCCCAGGTGCCGATCGGTTTGAAGGGGTGAAAACTCAAACAGCGACGAATGGATCGCCGATTCTTACGGATGCGTTGGCTTATGTGGAATGTAAGGTCGAAAGTCGCATGGAGTTGAGTGACCATTGGATTGTATATGCCTCCGTTGACGCTGGACGAGTGTCTAAGGCGGATGCGTTGACGGCGGTTCACCATCGTAAAGTGGGGAATTACTATTAAAACGCAGAGGAACGCAGAGGGAAACGCAGAGGTACGCAGAGGGATGAGTGAGAATGAGGTGTCGGGAAAGATCATTGGGTTGGCGATGAAGGTACACACGGCGTTGGGACCGGGTTTATTAGAGTCAGCATACGAAGCCTGTTTGAGGTATGAACTGAACAAGGCTGGCTTAAACTTTGAACCCCAGAAACCATTACCGTTAGTCTATGAAGAGATTCGTCTCGAATGTGGATATCGAGTCGATTTACTCGTCGAAAACAAAGTCATGGTTGAACTCAAAGCCGTTGACACCCTGCATCCCATCCATACCGCCCAACTCCTAACCTACCTCAAACTCTCCCACCATAAACTCGGACTCCTAATCAACTTCAACGTCATCCATCTCAAAGACGGCATCAAACGAGTCGTCAATCACCTCTAACCCCCTCTGCGAACCTCTGCGCTTCCCTCTGCGTCCCTCTGCGTTAAAAAAAACATTCACCCACCACCACTAAACTACCCTATGAACTCTCCTACCCCTCGCGACGTCCAAGTCCTCCCCATCGCCTCCGACACCACTGTTCTCCGTTCCCGAACCTGGGATAGACTCAAATTTGAAATCGAATATGCCCTGCAACGCGGTACCACCGCCAATTCCTATCTGATTCAAGCGGATAAAATCGCCCTGATTGACCCTCCGGGCGAATCCTTCACCGAAATCTTTTTAACGGAACTGCAACGCCGGATTGACCCCAAACAAATCGATTATGTGATTCTCGGTCACGTTAATCCTAACCGAGGCGTTACCCTAAAAGCCTTACTCAAACTCGCCCCCCAGATTCAATTTGTCTGTTCCAATCCCGGTGCGATCGCGCTGCGTGGTATCTTAGATGCACCGGATTTAAAAATAACGGTGGTACGGGGGGATGAAACCCTGGATTTAGGTAAGGGTCATCATCTGCAATTTATCCCCACCCCCAACTCTCGTTGGCCCGATGCCCTTTGTACCTACGACCCCCATACAGAAGTTCTCTTTACCGATAAGTTATTTGGTGCTCATCTGTGTGGTGATCAAGTATTAGATGAAGGTTGGACAACGATTAGCGAACACCGCCGCTATTATTTCGATTGCGTTATGGCACCCCATGCGCGACAGGTGGAAAAGGCGCTGGATAAGGTCGAGGAGGTGCAAGCAAGGCTTTATGCTACAGGTCATGGGCAATTGGTACGCTATAGCTTAATTCCCCTGACCCAATCCTATCGCCAGTGGTGTGAGAGGCAAAAAACCCAAGACATCACCGTCGCCCTGCTGTATGCTTCAGCTTATGGGAATACCGGTACCGTTGCCCAAGCGATCGCACGGGGGATGACTAAAGCTGGGGTTGGTGTAGAATCGATTAACTGCGAAATCGCTGACCCGGAAGAGATTCGCACCGCTGTGGAAAAGGCGGAGGGGTTTATCATGGGTTCTCCGACGTTAGGGGGTCATGCACCCACCCAGATTCAAACGGCTTTGGGGATTGTTTTATCCACGGCGACGAAAACGAAATTAGCGGGTGTTTTTGGGTCTTTTGGCTGGAGTGGTGAAGCAATTGACCTGATTGAAAATAAGTTTAAGGATGCCGGGTATCAGTTTGGCTTTGAGACGATTCGGGTTAAGTTTAAGCCTACTGAAGCCACATTGAAATACGCGGAAGAAGCGGGAACAGATTTTGCCCAAGCCTTGAAGAAAGCCAAGAAATCCCGCACGTCTCGCCAACCGGTGAGTGATGCCCAAGTTGCCCGCACAGAACAGGCTGTGGGGCGGTTAATTGGGTCACTTTGTATTATTACGGCGAAGCAGGGAGAACTGACGGGGGCGATGTTGGCAGATTGGATTTCCCAAGCCACGTTTACTCCACCGGGGCTAACCATTGCGGTGGCGAAAGATCGGGCGATTGAGTCGTTAATGTATCAGGGTGATCAATTTGTGGTGAATATTTTAGAGGAAGGGAAGCATTTGGGGTTAATGAAGCATTTCCTCAAACCCTTTGCCCCAGGGGAAGACAGATTTGCGGGGGTGGCGACGGAGAATGCTGAAAATGGTTGTCCGATTCTGAGTGATGCTTTGGCTTATGTGGAATGTACGGTGGATAATCGGATGGAATGTGGGGATCATTGGTTGATTTATGGGGTGGTGACGAATGGCAAGGTATTATCGGAGGGGGTAACGGCGGTGCATCATCGTAAGTCGGGGACGCATTATTAGTGCAGGGGGATGGGGGGATGGTTAGCATTCCGAGTCATCTTCATTGGCTTGTAAGAGAGCAAAATTAATCACAGTAGGACTCAATCGAATTCCTCGGTTGAGCATTTGAGAAATTGCTTGCTGTATTGATAAGGGGTAGCCTTCCCGTTTAGCACGCAGCAAAATATCAATTGAACCCGTAACGGAAAGCCCACTTAATCTGGCAATTCGCCTACCCGCGACTTCATCAATACAGACAGTTTGGATGTTTTCATTCATGGCTAACTGAATGACTGCGGCTTCACCTCTGTCGAGTGAATTGATAAGTAATGGGGAAATGGTTAGGGGAGTTGGCTGTTTTTGTAGCCAACTTGCCGCTTTCTCTAGTATTAAAAGATGATTCCCATTCTACGCCAATTGTGTTTTCTTAATACTAATACCAATTTTCCCGAATTTTGTGTCATATCCCATCCCTTTGGGCAATAGCTGGGGAATGTATTCATTGCACGATTAGAATAGGACTTACGCAAAGCCTCTATTTGTAGTGGCGTGGCACACCTAATTTAGTAGATTAGCTTGGGTTCGTAGTAAGGGCTAAAGCCCTAGATTCGTGACAGTATAGGAGACTGATGGGATGGAACCAATTACCTGGGGATGGATTTTAGCCGCCGCTTTATCGGGGATTGTCGGAAATAAGGCGGATGTGGGGTTGGATACCTTGGGTAAGGGGTTGAAAGGGATGATAAATCGCCTCAAACCTGGAGATGCGCCAATGCATCAGGAGATACAAACGGCGGTGGGGCGGGCGTTTTTGTTGGCGCAGCAAAGTTTGGTGGAAGACTGTCTGAGTGAATTGATTGGTGAGAATAAAAGTATCTGGGATTGTCCACCTCAGTACAAAAATGAGGTAAGTTGGCTAGACCACAAGTTAAAACGGCTAAAAGCGGATTTGCAGAAGCTGGAAAAAGGGGAATTTGGCGAATTAGCGGCGACACCTGTGGCTGATATTGACTCCCTGTTAACCCCAGATGGGGCGTTGGTTGGGGATACGGTTCAGGTGGTACGTCAGCAACTCAAGGTAATTTTACAGCAGGAGCATGCGATCGCACTTTACCAAACCAAGGCGGTAACGCCCCAGGTGGGCTTGTTTGAACGGATGTGTGCCTATTTTGCCCTGGAGATGCAGCATAATCCGGTACTGCGGGAGATTATTCAGGGACAATTGCTAACTCAGATTAATTCTAATTTGAAACGCCAGCAGGTGACGGTTGAGGATATCGAAACCTCTCTGACAAATCTAGGACAAGATGTGGGCGAAATTAAAGGTTGGTTAGAATGTATCCATAACCAGTTATCCACACATCCGGCGGTTCCGCTTCAGTTTCAATCCCTGATTGCGGAGAAGACAGAAGGATTTGTCGGGCGCGAGTTTGTGTTTCGGGCGATTCAGGACTTCTTACAGCAACAGCCTAATGGTTATTTTATTATTGAAGCTGATCCCGGTGTGGGCAAAAGTGCCATATTAGCCGAATATGTGCGACAGATGGGATGTGTGGCATACTTTAATGTGCGATCGCAAGGCATTAATCGCGCTGATGATTTCCTCAAGAGTGTTTGCCGCCAGTTAATTGAACGCTATCAGTTACCCTACGATTTGCCTTTGCATCCAGAGAATACCCGCGATGGCAATTTCTTAGCGCAACTGTTAACCGAAATTGCCCCTCACCATTCCCCCGTCGTGATTGCGGTGGATGCGTTGGATGAGGTGGAGATGAAGAGTCAGACGGATGGGGCGAATGTTCTCTATCTTCCCCAGTCTTTGCCAAATGGCGTTTATTTTATCTTGACAAAACGCCAGACTCATGTTCCCTTAACGGTGAATAAGCCCTACCTGTTCAACTTAATGGAGTATGGGGCAGAAAGTTTACAAGACGTACAGCGTTATATTGAGCAACAGGTAAAGAAAAAGCCCGGATTACAACAGTGGGTAGAGAATCAGGGACAAGACACAGCCACCTTTATCACCACTCTGGCACAAAAGAGCGATCGCAACTTCATGTATTTGCGCTATGTCTTAGAAGATATCGAGTCTGGCGCGTATCAGGATTTAAATCTCGCTAACTTACCCCAAGGCTTACAGCAATATTATTACCAGCATTGGCAACGCATGGGGATGAAGGATAAACCGTTACCGCGAACCAAGATTAAAATCGTCTATGTTTTAGCGGAAGCCCGGAAACCCGTATCATCCTCACTGATTTCCCAATTTGCGAAGGAAGATGAATTAACCGTGCAGGAAGTTTTGGATGATTGGGATCAATTTTTACGGGAGGAACAGATTGAAGGACAAACCCGCTACAGTATTTATCATGCCAGTTTTCAGGATTTTCTCCATCGTAAGGAGATAGTTAAAAAGGCGGGGATAACGATTCGAGATATTAATACCTTAATTGCCGATAATTTAGCCGAAGAATTGGGATTGTAATTAAAGTTTGTAGTTGCGCTTTAGCGCCATAAACGCTCGAATCTCCCACTATAAGTTAGCGCTAAACTCAAGTCTCACCAACCGCCTTAGGTTCAAACCCAAGGAACCAAAAGCGAAAGTCCACTAAAGTGGACTAAAATCCATATTCAGTCAGCTTTAGCTGACTTGAGCTATTAGCCCGGAGTTTGAACTCCGGGCGGGTGTTCAATAAGCTTTTTAGGAAACAAGCCATCATGACCATCACATCCCAAAAAATGACGCTTGAAGACTATCTTAACTATAACGACGGAACAGATACCCAGTATGAACTCGTTAATGGGGAATTAATCGTTATGCCACCAGAGAGCGATTTAAATCAGCGCATTGTCATGTTTTTACTGAGCCATTTTCTCCAACAAGGAATTTCCTCCTATCGCTTGCGAATTGGGGCGGAAATTGTGGTGAGTGGTTCACGGGCAACAACGCGCTTACCCGATTTAATGGTGCTTTCTGAGGAACTAGCAACGGCGTTAGAGGGAGCAAGTCGGTCTACAATAATGATTGATATGCCCCCGCCTCAGTTAGTAGTTGAGGTGGTGTCACCGGGACGAGAAAATGCAGACCGAGATTATCGGTACAAACGTTCTGAATATGCAGCGCGGGGGATTGCCGAATACTGGATTGTTGACCCAATACAACAACGGGTTACAGTATTGGAGTGGGTAGAAGGGCTTTATGAGGAGTCGGTTTTTCAGGGTAATCAGCAGATTATTTCACCGATGCTACCGGATTTAGATTTGACGAGTGAAAGAGTGATTAATGCTGGAGGTTGATATTAACTAACCTATTCAGTTTGTTCTTATTGCTCCATCAACTGTCGTGCAGATCTCCTCTTCTTTTATAGATCCCCCTCTTCCCTTGAGATCCCCCTCTTACCTTTTTAGATCCCCCTTCCGTCCCCCTATTAGATCCCCCTTCCGTCCCCCTTTTTGATCCCCCTCCCGTCCCCCTTAAAAAGGGGGAGACCAGATGTTGCTTCGCTTTTATGGTACAGGAGAACAATGAATTACAGCATATTACAGGTTTATAAGGTATACCTAAATTACAGAAAAAATACTATCTCGGTAGACACTGTAACGGTGACACCAGATGGCAAGTGTATTATTTCTGGTTCACATGATAAGACTCTTAAAGTCTGGAATCTGGAAACTGAAGAGGAAGTTTTCACCCTAATAGGTCATACAGACAGGGTAGCAGCTTTAGCCGTGACACCAGATGGTAAGCGGGTGATTTCTGCATCAGCTGACAACACCATAAAAATATGGAATCTGGCAACTGGTAAAGAATTATTAACACTCCATGGTCATACAAAATGGGTTGAATCTGTAGCCGTGACACCAGATGGTAAGCGGATAATTTCTGGTTCGCATGACGAAACTATCAAAATTTGGGATCTAGAAACAGAAAGAGAAGTTCTTACTATCAGAGGTCATAACTATTCAGTAGAATCCGTGGCAGTGACTCCTGATGGTAAGCGATTGATTGCTAGTTCACGTATCATTATCAAAGTCTGGGATTTAGAGACAGGAAAAGAACTTTTACCGCTCATCGGTCATAGCGACTGGGTAGGAACTGTAGCAGTAACACCCGATGGTAAGCAGGTGATTTCTGGTTCATATGACGAAACTATTAAAATTTGGAGTCTTGAATCAGGACGAGAATTTTTTTATTTAAAAGGTCATACTGATTCGATAAATGATTTGGCAGTGACACCGGACAGCAAGCACGCGATTTCGGCTTCAGAAGACAACACTCTCAAGGTCTGGAATTTAGAAACATCAGAATCAATTTTCACCCTAAAAGGTCATACTGATACGGTAAAGGCTTTGGCAGTAACACCAGACAGTAAACAAGTGATCTCGGGTTCATGGGACAAAACAATTCGAGTGTGGAATCTAAAAAGGGGAAAGGAAGTGTTCTGTCTAAAAGGATCTAATAGTTCAGTAGAATCTTTGGTGGTGACTCCGGATGGTAAAAATATAATTTCTGCTTCCTTTGATGGAGTTATTCGCGTCTGGAGTCTGAAAGCTAGAAAACAAATATTTATCCTGAAAAGTCAAACAAGATTAATAGAGCCTGTAGCCGTTACACCGAACGGCAAAGGTTTAATTACTGGGTCAGTTGGCAATAACATTAAAATTTGGACTATTAAAAAAATCGGAAATGTCAAAACAGCAAAGGAGATTTTCACCCTAGAAGGACATACTGGTTCAGTAGAATATTTGGTAGTAACACCAGACAGCAAACAAGTGATTTCCGCTTCCTGGGATAACAGTATAAAAATCTGGAATTTGGAAAGTGGAGAGAAACTTTTCACTCTAGAAGGTCATACCGGATTTGTAAATGCTGTGGCAGTCACACCGGATGGCAAACAGATAATTTCTGTTTCAAATGATAAAACTCTCAAAGTCTGGGATTTGGAGACTAGGAAGATTGTTGCCAGTTTTAAGGGAGATGGTGAGTTACTTGCTTGTGCTGTTGCACCTGATGGGATCACAATTGTTGCAGGTGAGGCATCAGGGCGGCTACATTTTCTGCGGTTAGAAAATAGCAGCGCATTTGGTAGCGAATGTAACAGATAAGTCAATCTTGAGCGATCGCCTGATTGCAGATTAGCTCAGCCAAACAAAGATTATCAAACACCGTCTCTACACCTGCCGATCGCGGTATAATATATTCAAACTCAAAATTCGTGGCAGTAATGTTACAAAGAAATGATCAGGCTGAATTAAACATTACCACCTAATATTTGTTCAGCCGTAAGTTTGAGGCGAGGAAATATCGCCGATTGAATCAAATCGCTGCAAACAAACTCCACCGCGTCATACCAACCTTCGACTAACGTGAGAACCGTGACTTTAGCATTTAGAGGATCAACAATCCAATATTCAGGAATATCTAAAACGCTATATTCGGCTCGTTTTGCACGATAGTCGGTGCTTTTCGTCGATTCGCTGACGACTTCAACAACGAGTAGAGGTGGGGGTTCATTTAACTCAATAACGGCTTCGCGATTTTGCAGGTTACGCCACTGTTCTAGAGGAATCACAACGACATCGGGAATACGAACGGTATCCCATCTACCAGCGCGGGGAGAACGCACACCGACGACTCCAGCCAAGGCTGTCCATTCTTGTCCTACTTGAGCGCATTGGTCATCAAAGGTGCGTTCCAAGAATTTTAAAATGGCTCCATGTTTTCCAGTACCCAAGCTCATCGGGACTAGCTCTCCATTAACCAGTTCATAGCAAGTGTCTGTCCCGTCGTCATACTTCAAGTATTCTTCAAGAGTCAGGCGGTTGGTGGTTGTCAGCATGGCAGGTTGGGGAAGAGTATATCAAGTGGCGGTCAACTATAACAACTAGAGCAGTGGGCAAATAACTGGGGACAAGAGACGTTGCATGCAACGTCTCTACTAAATTCTGATGCTGCTATTCAAATTTAGATGGTAATTGCTGTACCATCAAACTTGGTCAGTGAGAAACAGCCATCCTCGTTATAGGTCAGCTTTTGCTCCTGCAAAATCCCGATCGCGATCGCTTCTCCCAATTTTATCGATTCTGTGTAGTCTGTCCGCCAGTGTACACCTGCCATATTGCGACCAATGGAAATATTTGCCGCTACCTTATTCAATTCCCCGCCTACGGTGAGAACCTCTGTACCAGGTCCACTATAAGGCGTGTAACAAACCAATTCAGTCCCATCCTCATTCGGCACCACTGGGTTGGGAATCTGATAGGACTCATCAAACCACGCCTTCAATATCGTTACACAAGCCCCCGCCACTGTTGCATGTCCTGCACCATAAGCGGGATGAGTCGGTGATCCTTCCGGAAACACTTGCGGTAGCAGATAAGTACCATTCTGATCAAATATCGCTTTAAGTGCCTGAGAATTGAGAATCTCTGGATGAATCGGATACTCCGCCTGTCCCGTCATAAGATTGTGAATCAGTCCACCAAAGGCTTCAGGGCGCAGCCGCCGATGTACAAACCATTTTTGATACCAAACCGCTTTTAAGGCTCGCGTCGCCACTTCTGTGACTAAACTGAGGATGTGCGGTCCCCCATAAGTCCCAAATCCATCCTGATTCTCTGACGAAAGATATGGATTCCCCCGATCAAACGGTGCCTTCATATCCAACAAAATCAAACAAGCATTCAAATAGGCTTGATAGAGCGCATCAAAATGCACATAATTGCCTAAATCCCGCATATTCCGGATATAGCGTGGCACTTTGTCAAATTTATCCTGACCACTGAAATCAAAGCCATTTTGCACCGCCAACCACGTTTTGTAATCGGTCATAAAGTCTTTATTGGGAACAACCGTCCGTTGGCGTTGGCTAATTGTCTGGGTGCCATATTGGATATCTTTGAGCAAAAATTGCGAGACAAAAGGACCAACCACATCTCCTGGCGTAGACCCTCGGAAAATCACATCCGGTGTCACCTTCCCATCTTCTTTCGGTCCCCGGAAATCTGAGCAGTTTGAGAGTTCTTCGGCGGCTTTTTCAATGTCACCGTTATCGCGAAAGTCGGTAAAGTTTACATCTCGTAACAGCGCCATCCAGTAAAGTTCTATGGCTTCACAAGCATTTTCTGCCCCATCAATACGGGGAGCCGGGCGAATCGTGACTGACTGAGCGTCGGGTCCTTCTAAATCAAAGGCTAACCCGGCTTGCGGATTGATAAATCGACGACAACCACGGGGTTTCTTTTTATCTTTCTCAGAACTCGATTCAGATAACTCTATTTTGCCGCGAGTACAGCCCCGTGGTATTGCCTCAAAATCGTCAGGTTTTCCACTACACAAAGCTTTGAGTAAAATTCGGTAAGCTTTGGGGTCTACTTCCCCCAAATCATTATGGGGTAAACCTTTTGAATAATTAGCAATATAACTGAGTTCGTTATTACCATTCCGATAAGCCGACTCCTCAGCATTATTTAAATGGTCAGGATGGGGGCGCAAAAATGCAATTTCAGCCGCTTCTTCACGAACCTGGCGAGCTAAGCTGCGACGGGAAAATATTTTCTTCATACTAATCTATTCTGGGGACAATAATCGTTATTCTTCAATAACAACGGCAACCTATCCGGACAATTTCCAGGTCTGATTCAAAAATTTTCCAGCTAACCTTGATCGACCTTCGACACACGGACGACAAGCACGCGGTTGCTCAAGTAAGAAGATTAGAACAATGGTAGATGCTTAAATAACGAGCTGTCCATTAGCCACATCTTTCTTTACAATTCTCATTGCACTTGCTCCCTGGAATTTTACCAGTGATAAGAGGGAAATGGGTAAAATGCCAGGATTACAGGTTACGAAAATGGGAGGCTACCTGATGCGATCGCTCACAAAAATCTGTATAACGATGTAGAGACGTTGCATGCAACGTCTCTACAATTGTCGAGGAAGAGGGTTATCAGAGGATGGGGTATCATCCCGAAACCGAGGCGGCGGTAGCGGGTTGGTGTTGAATATCGCGCACCGGATCACCTAACTCACGTACATAAGCGGCAAATTCAAATTCCTCGGTTGGGTAGGTTGGTCCCTTGGAACGTAGGCGAAGCCTTCTCGGAGAGTAACCCAACGCCAGCAACTAATATTCTTAAATTGCTAGCTGGGTTCAAAGGTACATTTTCAATTTATTCCCAGGCTTGATTAAAGTTTTTATATCCCTTGTAGGCTCCGTCAATTCTTTTATTAATATTTAATCGAATTAAATCAAACTCTTTAGTATATCCCTTATTGAGTTGTATAACATAACGTCCCACCAGATTTGCCTATCTTAGCTGCTGACTTTTCGCCGCTAGACATAGTATTCTGATAGCTAGACACAGTTAAGATAACATCACTCAAGGGAATTCCTCAAGCAATGGTAACTTATGTTACTGTGGAGCTTTTTTGTGTAGGGAGCGTAACGCACCGTTGTTTAAGGGTTTGGTGGGTTACGGCGGATTGTTCAGTTAAGGGGTGTTTGTCACAGTTGAATTCCCGCCTAACCCACGATGGCGGCGTGACACAGTTAAAATGGTGGATTAGTATTGTAGGGGCGCAAGGTGTGCGCCCAATTTCACCGTCAAATCTATTCCACAATTTTAGCTGTGTCAGTCCACTACTAGCGTGGCACAGTTAAAATGGTGGATTAGTATTGTAGATTTTATGGGCGCACGCCATGCGCCCCTACGGTTTCTGGATAGAATTCTAATACACCAATTAAGGTGTGCCACGCCACTACAGGTCTACAGGTGATTATTTTTTTGTATATTAGTGAAGCGATAACGATAAAGTTTGGATAGAGGATACTATCGCTGCTCGCTCCGCAACATGTTTAAACGCTTCTGGAACCTTCTTTTTCGAGTCATCATCCTGCTTCTGGGGTTGTGGCTAGCCTGGGATTTGCTGGCTCACTTGGTTGCGGAAATTTTATGGTTCATTGAGCTTGACTATTTATCGGCATTCTGGTTACGCTTACTGACTCAGCTAGGGTTGTGGGCGTTTGTGGGTTGCTTATCCGCCGGATTTTTACTCAGTAACTTGTTTCTCGCCAATCGGCTAAAGTATCCCGCCGCTATCGCCAAGCAGATGAGTAACCCCACGAGGATACCTCCGGGGAATACTCAACTCAAGCCGACGATACCAATAACTCCTACACAAGACTCCACACCCTTCAACATTCAAAAGGGAGCGTTAGCGCTGAGATTAAGATTACTTTTGCCACTCGTACTGTGCCTCGACGTAATCGTGGGGGTAATGCTACTACATTACGGCGAAGTGGCTATCTCCTTTTGGCAACCTGATTTTAATTTGCCCAGTGTAACGCCACCACTACCGCCCCCTTTTGATTGGAGTTCCATAGAAAATATAGTGCTACAGTTGCTGGCACAAATTATACAACTTATTGTTCTAGTCATCATTGTCATCGCATTGGTGATTAATTCTCAGTTCTGGTTAACGGCGATAGCTGTTGCTTTTTCAGTGGTTTTTGCCTTAGTGGTATCGGGACAATGGGGCAGGATTTTGCAGTATTTCCAGCCAACAGCCTTTAATGCTAATGAACCCCTCTTTGGCACGGATATTAGTTTCTATGTCTTTAAACTTCCGGTGTGGCAACTGTTGGACTTTTGGTTGGGGGGATTATTTCTGTTCGGTTTAGTTGCTGTAACCTTAACCTATTTGGTATCTGGAGATAGCTTGTCTCAGGGGCGTTTTCCCGGATTTTCTGGTCATCAACTTTATCATTTATACGGATTGGGTTCCTTGGCGATGGCGACGGTGGCGTTTCATTATTGGCTATCGCGCTATGAACTGTTGTATTCCACTCGTGGCGTTACCTATGGTGCCAGCTATACAGATGTTAACGCGCAGTTACCAATTAATACTTTTTTGAGTATTTTCGCCCTGGGGATTGCTCTATTTTTACTCCTTAGACCGATAATCGGTTTTAAGTTGCTGCATAAGAGTGGCTGGGGCACACTTTCCCTATTGGGATTGTATGTGATGATGGTCGCGATCGCAGGCTGGCTAATTCCGGCAACGGTGCAACGGTTTGGCGTGCAGCCGAATGAACTGGAACGGGAACGCCCCTATATTGAACGTAGTATCGCCCTGAGTCGAGCCGCCTTTGACCTTGATAGTATTAATGTGGAAATCTTTGACCCCGAAGGTGAACTCACCAGTGCTAATTTAGATGAAAACATTTTAACGATTCGCAATATCCGCCTCTGGGATGCTCGTCCCATCCTGCAAACTAATCGTCAGCTACAACGTATTCGCCTTTACTACGAATTTCCCGACGCTGATATTGACCGCTACAGGCTACCCTTAGAAGTCAGTGGTGTTCCCCCTTCTTTTGATGGAGAAGAAGGCGATGAATTAGAAGCAGAAGACACAGATACTTCCCTAACCGTACCCGCACCCGGTTTCACCCTTGAAAAGCAACAGGTGATTATTGCACCCAGGGAATTATCCTACGAATCCGTTCCCGAACAAGCCCAAACCTGGGTCAACCAACACTTAGTTTATACCCACGGTTATGGCTTTACCATGAGTCCCGTGAATCGGGTGGGTGATGGGGGATTACCTAACTATTTTGTTAAAGATATTGGCACTGGTGCTGATCCCGGTGTTGGTGGAGATTTATCCACGTCTAGTGAACTGATTCGCGAAAGTATTCCTATTGGTGCGCCCCGAATTTACTACGGACAACTCACGGAAAATTATGTGATGACTCCTACCAATGTTCAGGAATTTGATTATCCCAGTGGTGAGGATAATGTCTACAATACCTACGATGGGAATGGTGGAGTCAGCATTGGTTCACTCTGGCGTCGGCTATTATTTGCTGAGTATCTCAAAGACTGGAAAATGCTGTTTACGGACAACTTTACGCCAGAAACCAAGGTATTATTCCGTCGCAACATCAACCAACGAATTCGCGCGATCGCACCGTTCTTGCACTATGATCGTGATCCGTATATCGTCACCGTTAATCCTCAGGGTGGGGAAACCGAAGCCGAACAAACCTATCTTTACTGGATTGTTGACGCCTACACCACCAGCGATCATTATCCCTATTCCGATCCTGGTGATAATGAGTTTAACTATATCCGCAACTCCGTGAAAGTCGTCATTGATGCCTATGACGGCAATGTTACATTCTATGTTGCCGACCCCGACGACCCAATTATTCAAACCTGGACAAAGATTTTTCCCACGCTATTCCAACCTCTAGATGCCATGCCTCCGGCGCTGCGGCGTCATATTCGCTATCCGGTAGACATCTTTACTGTTCAGTCTGAACGGTTGCTCACCTATCACATGACTGACCCCCAAGTATTTTACAACCGGGAAGACCAATGGCGGATTCCTCAAGAAATTTACGGCACCGAGTTGCAACCCTTGGAACCGTACTACCTGATTATGAAACTACCCACCGCCATCGATGAGGAGTTTATTCTCCTCCATCCTTTTACGCCTCAGGCACGTAATAATTTAATTGCCTGGTTAGCAGGGCGTTCCGATGGTGAGAATTATGGCAAATTGCTTTTATATCAGTTCCCCAAACAAGAATTGATTTACGGACCCGAACAAATTGAAGCCTTAATTAATCAAGATCCGGTAATTTCTCAGCAAATCTCACTGTGGAATCGTCAGGGTTCACGAGCAATTCAGGGTAATTTGTTAGTGATTCCGATTGAGCAATCGTTGCTTTATGTCGAACCGCTTTACCTAGAAGCCGAGCGCAATAGTTTACCTATCTTAGCGCGGGTAATTGTTGTCTATGAAAATCGCATTGTTATGGCGGAAACGTTAGAAACGGCGCTGCAGGGAATCTTCCAGCAACCGGAACAAGAACCCGCCCCCACGATTATCCGTCCCCTAGAGGAACCGCCTTTGCCGTTAGAGGGGGGGTAAAAAAGGCAGAATGCCGATGAAAAAACTACCCAAGTTAGGATAACAAAGGCTATGCTGTAACAGCGAAAACGAAGGTAGGGGAATTGGGCGATCGCGTCTTTTTTATGGTATGATTTTACCATGGAAAAATGTGTCCGCACGTAGGGGCGCATGGCGTGCGCCCGATTCAATGGTAAAATCTATTGCACCATTTTAACTGGGTCACGCCACTACAGATTAAGGTTAAATTAGGTCTATAGGATGGCACATTTTCCCATGATATAAAAGTACCAAATAACAGGGGGAAAGTCAAGCCCGAATGAGATTTTTTTGGGGGAACCTGTTTTATGTGTTAGGCATTCTGTAGGGGCGAGTCGCTGAACTATCGTTATGGGTAAAAGATTAATTGGTTCCAGGAATCCTCATCGTTAGTTCACTCAGAAAGAAACGGTAACGTCGTGGGTTACGCCACTACAGGTTAAGGTTAAGGTTAATCAGGTTTGCTAATAACATCACCTCAGATTAAATCAACATTAAAACGTCAATGTAACTCGGATAGTGCCAACATAAATCGCATCATTATCATCATTGTGTTCTGGATTAGTAATCACAAAAACTCCTGGAGTAATCGCGATATCGTCATTAAGGGGAAAACGGTAAAATGCTTCTAGATGTAAAGCTGTATCCCGATCCTCAAAATCCTTACCCAGTTCATTATCAAGAATCTTCGGCGGTTGACCAATTATAATACCTGCCAAACTATCTTCTTTGCCAAAATCCGGCAAAGCTAACACCATTGCCCAGGTTAAAATATTAGCATTGGGTTGATCCGGTAAGTCCTTAGCCTGGGCTTGAATTAAACCAATTCGTCCGCCTAAAATAAATTCTGGATTGACTCGTATAGAGGCTTCAGCCGCGAAAGAATTAGCTATTACGTCTTCAGCATCGCGATTAAACGGATCACTGGTTAATTCGCTACCTGTTCCTGTATTAAAACTATTCGAGGAACGGGCATAAGTGAAACTTAAAGACGCGATGTCATTAGGTTGCCAAGTTAATTGCGCGATCGCAGCATAAGTATCATTGCCCAAAATCCCATTATCAGCTTCATTGGCATCGATCGCAACATACCCCAAGGCTAGATTAACAGACTCACCCAAGTTCTGAGAAATGCCAATTCCTGCCCCTTCTCCTTGACGGCGGATGGGATTTTCTCGTCCAAAGGTAGAAATGGAACCATCTCCACTCCCGCTAAATAGAGGATTGACGGTGGGGATTAAATCGCCTAACCCAATCCCTACTGTACCCAAACTCACTTGGGTTTGGGGAGTGACTAAAAATCGGTACTCTAATTCATCAATTTCGACTTCATTGTCATCGTTTCCATCAAATCCTAAATTTGCCATTTGTGTGCCTGTGGCGGCTTCAAATTCTGGAATAGAACGACCTTGTATACGAATTTTTAGTCTATCTTTTCCGGTAAAACTCGTTTCTAATGTGAGGCGAACTCGATTGCCAAATGTAAGATTGTCGTCAATGGTTTCACAACTTCCATCGGCTCTTTCTGTACCCTGAACTCCACTGATCGCAAAAATAACTTCTCCTTCTAATTCGGTGGTGCTAGAAAATTGCCGAGATTCTAATTGAGTTGTGCTAGTTTCTAGGCGGTATAACCGTTCTGTAAGTGTGCTTAATTCGACAGCAAAATCCTGTTGTAACCGTTGCAGGGTTTCTAGATCATTTGCGGAAACTGAGTTTGTTGTACTGTTGACATTTTGTTGATAAATGTGATCCAGACAAGCCTTTAATCCAGCGGCAAATTCATAGCGAGTCAGAGTTTGATTCCCTCGATAGGTGTTATTGGGGTATCCGGTGACACAACCATAGCGATCAATGAGCGATCGCAATGCCTGAAATGCCCAATCCTCCGCACTGACATCGGATAGCTGAGACACAGGTGTAATGGCGTTCATCCCCGGATTAGTGGGTTCTTCTATGATGGAACTATTGTGATTAATATCTGTTGGTAGAAACTCCTTGGCTAGAGTGGTATTTGTTCCCATCATAGGACAAACTAAAACAGACATCACAAGCCCTAGTTTTTGAGATAAACGTTTTACAATCATCTTCCATTTAAAACTTAGCTAGAGTGGGTTGATTGGTTAATACTATCTATAAAAACTGCCCCTACATTCGGGAAAAATTAAAATGTTTCGCCAGACGTTGTTCGCACAGTTCTAATATTGTTTCGGTAAATTGACACCGTTCCGTAAACTGTGTGCTGATGTAAATATGTCGAACTAAGGTTAAGGTTGTATAAGACTGGATGGCAGGAATAAGGGCTTCACCTGCAATCTGAATAAATCTCTCGGTTAAAGCATTTTCTCGATCCCTTAATGCCTCTGGATTCCCCAACGTCCGCAAACTTTGCTCGGTGATATGTCCAATAAAATTACCAATATCTAAGCCAGGATTGCCTTGACAATATAAATCCAGATCCAGTAAATAAAGGCGAGTATTATCAACAATAATTTGGTCAGGATAAAAGTCGCGATGAATCCCTAAAACTTGCGGTTCTGGGGTCATCGCCGCCACGCGATCGCACCCAACTAAAATTTGCTCTAAACGGCTTTCCCACTGGGGTTTGAGTTGAGCGACTAGGGGGAGACGTTCGTGCAAAATTCGCAGTTCATCGGCTATGGTGTGGCGGCGCTGGGGCGGTATTTTGGCTTGATGTAATTTATTGATGGCTTCAGCAATGCGTTTAGCTAAGCGAATTCCATTGGCTTGGGGAAGTAAGTTTGTGGCAATTACTCCGGGGACTTTGCGCTGAAGCCACATCTGAAAGTTGGGAATTACTCCGATGGGTTCGGGTATACTAATGCCATCGTTACTATTGTCTATAAATCCTCTATGCCAAAGGGCTTGGTTGAGTTGATAGCTTTTAAAATCGGTGCCTTTTGCCCGTACTTTACCCAGAAGGGTGATGGGAATGGTGGAATGATTAGGATTTTTTAGGTTATATTCTATTAGACAACGACGCCGGGGTTTGTGGCGAATGACTTTAATGGCACAAAGGTTGCTTTTTTGAAGGGGTTGTGGTAGGTTTTTGGTGAGTTCTTGCTGGACGGTTATTGGGTTAAGGGCTGCGGTAAGGAATGACAGGTTTGGATCGGTGGTGATGTTGAATGGATCGATTACTGGAATGGTCATGGGATTGATGCTTTTAGATTTAAATGGGTGGCGTCGGAATGATGTTTTTTTAACGCAGAGGGGCGCAGAGGTAAGCGCAGAGGGGCGCAGAGGGATTGGGATGAAGGTTGGAGGAATTGGAGGAATAAGGGGACATGAGAGGAGTTCTGTCTCCATTGTTATTATTTCTTTGTTTCCCCATCTTTCTATCTTCCCAACATTTATTCAGCGGCGCCTATTTCTTGCTTTTTGTTTTCTCTGTAGGCTGGAGATTGCATCTGATATAAGCTGGTATATTTTCTATTGAGTTGCATGAGTTGGGAGTGGGTTCCTTGTTCGAGGATTTGTCCGTTTTCTAGGTAGAGAATTAAATCAGCACGAGCGGCGAGGGTTAAGTCATGGGTGATGAGGAAGGTGGTGCGGTTTTTGGCTACGCTTTCTAGGGCGGTAATGACGGCTTTTTCGTTATGTTTGTCTAAACCTGTGGTGGGTTCATCGAGGATGAGAATGGGGGCTTTGCGAATGGCGGCTCTGGCTATGGCTAAACGTTGACGTTGTCCCCCGGAGAGGGTGGAGCCTCGCTCGCCTAAGATGGTGTCGTAGCCTTGGGGAAGCGCTTCGACAAATTCATGAGCATTGGCAAGACGCACTGCTGCTTCAATCTCGGCGTGGGTAGCATTGGGTACTCCATAAGCGATGTTTTCCCAAACGGTGGCGGCAAAGAGTAAACTGTCTTGCATGACGACACTAATTTGAGTTCGCAATGATTTGAGGGTATAGTCACGAATATCTCGTTCATCAATCATGACTCGCCCTTCGCTGGGATCATACAAACGCAAAAGTAGGCTGAGAAGTGTCGATTTACCACTCCCGGAGGTGCCCACGAGTGCTATTTGTTGTCCCGGTTTTACGTCTAATTCAATGGCTTTGAGTAAGGGATTATCGGCTTGATAGGCAAAGCTGACGCAATCAAATCTGACATATCCTTGAAATGGAGGCGCGACAATGGCAAATGGGGAATCGCTAATCTCTGGTGTTTCATCTAAAATGTCTAAAACACGCTCCCCAGAGGCTACCGCTTTTGATAGTCGCCCGGTATATTTGGCAAAGTTTTGTATGGGTTTAAAGGCTTGTTTGAGATAGGTTAAGAAGACTAAAACATCCCCAGGGGTGAGATTATCTCTTAATGCTAATCTGGCTCCGTACCACAAGACAATGGCTGTACCAATGGCAATGATTACATCCACAGTACGTTCTAGGCTAGCGGATAAGCGTTGGGTTTTTACACTTTCCTTGAGACTGCGATGATTGGCTTGGGAGAAGACGTTGGCGAAGGCGTCTTGGAGGGAAAGGGCTTGTACCAGTTTAATCGCACTAATCGACTCGGCTAGAGTGGCGGCGACAGCCCCCTCACGCTGACGCTGCTGACGTGAGGCTTGCTGAATTCGCTCACTCAGACGGGTGGCGGCGAACCAAAAGAATGGTAAGGTAATTAATGCTAATAATGTTAGATCGCGATCGATCCAAACCATGATCCCAATCATACCCAATAGTGTCAGAATACTGACGATAAGGGGCATGACGGCGGTTAGGACAATTTCTTGTAATCGGGTTGTATCGGTGCTGATTCGCACTAATAAATCACCACTTCTGGCTTTAGTATGGTAGGAAAGAGATAGGCACTGAAGATGGCGATACAGTTGTTCGCGAATTTCAGTTAAAATATGGCTACTTGCTAGGGCTAAACTCACGGTACTCCAGTAAGATGCCATTGCTCGCAGTGCGGTGATGGCGATTACCCCTAAAGCAGAGAGGGTTAGCAATGTTACTGGATCAAAACGATTTAGAATACTAATATTTGCATCAGGAGTATTGATTAAAATATAGTCAAAAACAAATTTCAGGGGCCAAGGTTCAAGTAATCTCAACACTACCTCAGCGAATAGAGCCAATACCGCTGTGATTAAGAGTAAATTTTGTTTCTGAAGATAGGGGGCGAAGCGATGTAATATTCGCCAAAAACTAGGGATAGATTTTTTTTTCATTTGTCATTCGTCATTCGTCATTTGTCATTCGTCATTTGTTATTCCCAATCTGCTCCACCATGGGGATTGGGCGAAGCATTTGCGTTGGTATCTTGGCATAAAACCGAAACATCTGGGCGCAAATGCTTCGCCCCTACGAATGTATCTGCTCCCTCTGTCATACCCGCGATTTCTAATAGACGTTTCGCGATCGCATCCCAGGTATGATGGTGCTGTATCGTCTGTCTGGCGGCTTTTCCTAGCTGTTTGCCTAATGCCGGATTATGGTAGAGGCGCTCCAAAGTTGCGGCTAAGGCTACGGCGTCGCCTGGAGGACATAATAAACCATTCATTTCATCTTCAATTAATTCTCTTAATTGTCCAATACCACTCGCCACCACGGGTAATCCGGCTGCCATATATTCATATACTTTTAAGGGTGAAAAATAAAAGTCAGATTGGTGCGGATAAGGGGCAACTGCAACGGTCATTTTTGCCAGAAGTTCCGGAATTTTATCAGGGGTAACGGCTCCGGTAAAATGAGTCGCATCTAATAATCCGTGTGCTGATAATTCTGTAACTAAATTCTCCCGTTCGGGTCCATCCCCAACAATTAGTAGTCGCGTATTCCTATACTTTTTATGCAGGGTGTCAAAGGCTTCGACTAAAATTGATAATCCATGCCAAGGCTTGAGTGTGCCAACAAATCCCACGGTGAATGTTTCCTGCTGAATTGATAATGGCGATTTAATATCACGGAAAAAACGCTCTGGGTTAACCCCATTGGCAATCACATGCACTCGTTGATTTACGCCGGGATAGGCTTCTATATAAGTCTTAATTTCTTCAGAAACGGCAATAATTGCACTCGCCGTACTAAATACGCGCTGCGCTACTTTTTCAGCATTAGCATGATTGACTAATCCTCGATGTTTTGCCTGTTCTTGAATCAAGGGAGCATTGACTTCTAAAAGTCCTGGTATTCCTTTAGATTGGGCATATTCCATCCCGGCAAAACTCCACAGAGAGTAACGCTCATAAACTAAGTCAAAAACACCGTTTTTTTCCAGTGTTAGACGTAGATTAATATTAGCAGATAGGGCAGCTTGTTCACGGGCAGCTATTTCACCTTTGGGAATAGAGGGTAAACGATGAACAATAATAGTTTCTAAACCTGGTGGCGGCTCACCACCGATTCGGGTGGCAAATAACTCAACCTGCATCCCTAGTTTTAGCCAAGCGCGAATCACCTCTTGAACATGAATCGAGCAACCTTTTTGACCAAAAACCGGAATACCTGGATCAGCACAAATGTAAGCGATTCGCATAATTTATATCCTCAACAAACGATAAACGAAATTGTAGGGGCGGGTTTCACTACTTAACTTTATTCTTGACCCTAATATCCCTAAACCCGCCCTGTATCAGGAATAAATTCACAAATTGACAATGGATAATGAACAATGGATAATGACCTCTCCTTAAAATAAGAGGATTGAAATTAATGAAAATCTTTTTTAATTTCTTCGTAAACGAAGAGATCTTAGACCCAATTAATCAATTGTCAATTATCAATTATTAATTATCCATTGATAAATGAGTCTGTAGGGGCGGGTTTCACTACTTAACTTTATTCTTAACCCTGATGTCACTAAACCCGCCCCGTTCCAAGTCTGGAATAAAAGGGTTATTTGACTAATGACAAGATATCCTGTTGGGTTTCGCTATCGCTCAACCCAACCTAATTCTACTTATACATTTTGTGCAAAACTGACATTATCTTGTTGGTGAGACTGGTGCGAGACATGATTAGAAACTACCGGAGAATAATTTAACTTCTCTTGATTAACGACTTGATGAAAAATAGTGCGTAAAGCCGCAGTATTCCGATAAATATCAAACTCTGACTCAATCAATTGCCGCGCTTTAGTTGCCAGTTTCACCCGTAAACTGGGATTAATCAGTAAGCGTTCCAGAGCATTTGCCAACACCTGAGGATCATGTTGATCCACCATCAATCCCGTATCTTCATTACGCACAACTTCTGGAATTCCCGTTACATCAGTCGCCACACAGGGCGTACCCAGTGCCATCGCTTCCAGTAAAACCGTCGGTAAACCCTCACGATTTCCATCACTGCCAATAATATAAGGTGCAGCAAATACAGCCGCATTTTGGATATACTCAAAGACTTCATTTTGAGGACGTGAACCGATAATTTCAACGGTTGATTGTACACCGAGGCGTTGAATTTGCTCTCGCAGAATCGCTTCTAATGAACCTGATCCAATAATTTGACAATGAAACGAACAGCCGCGATTGACAAGAATGGCACAAGCGTCAATTAAAACCGAAACCCCTTTTTTTTCCACCAATCGACTGACTGAAAGAATTGTGGGTGGGCGATTTTGGGGAGATTTATACCCGAATTGGTTTAAGTTTAAGCCATTATAAATTCGCTGGATATGGGCGGCGGCTGTACTGTATGTCTGTTGTAAATATTTGAGATTATAGTCACTAACAGTAATCACACTTGCCGCATCTTGCAGCTTCCTTTTCATGTCTTCTGGTTCGACACTTTCATGGAAAATATCCTTAGCATGAGCGGTGAAAGTGTAGGTTATTCCGGCAAAGTGGGCAGCCAGACGAGCGACACTGGTTGCCACTGTACCAAAGTGAGCATGTAAATGATGAATGTTTTTTAACCGCACCTCTCGTGCTAACCAAGCGGCTTGATAAACGGTACTGGCTTTTTCCCCTTGAGCAAACTCTAACTTTGCCCAAAAATTGGGGATAATTTTACTGGCTTCCTGAAGTTCTGCCCAGAAGAAGCTCGCGGCTGTTGGGTTAAGGCTATTGAGAGAATCGCTAACTCGCCCTTGGATGGGTTTACGAATATAGTAAACGGGAGCGCGGACTTGGGAAATAATATTTTGGAAATGAGTCTCAGCCGGAGGGCGCAGGGCAAATATTTCTATTTCTAATCCAGCGGCTTCATGGGCTAAAATTTCATTGACGACGAATGTTTCTGAGTAGCGCGGATAACGCTTGAGGACATAACCAATGCGGTTTAATTGTGTGGAAAGCATCATTTTAATGGGGGATAGGGTAAATTGTGAATATGTAGGGGCGGGTTTTACCGATAACGCTCCGGCTCAAACCACTAACTGAACTAAACCTGCCCCGATTTGATCCGTTTTATCCATTAACGACATCACCGGAGCTGGGCGAAGCATTTGGGTATAATATTTTGGACAAGTATCATCAGATAGCCCCCCAAATGCGAGAGCCCCTACAAGTAACGAATGACGAATGACGAATGACGAATGACGAATGACGAATGACGAATGACAAATGACGAATGACGAATGACGAATGACAAATGACAAATGACGAATGACGAATGACGAATGACGAATGACGAATGACGAATGACGAATGACAAATCTGGTCAAGAATTACGAAGCATTAGCCATGGAAATAACTGGGGAATCAACAACGGATTCGAGGAAGTGAGGCAAACGTGCAAGCCCATGGAAATCGATGCGATCGCGTCGATGTGTCGATGTTCCGATTGTCCGCGATAGCCATTCACTTAAGGCGGTGGGAGTGATATCATCGGGATGCAGCATATCAATTAATCCCAAATCCTGTAACCGTTTAGCCCGAATTAACTGTTCCTGTCGCGGTTTGACTCGTGGTACAATTAGCGCGGGTTTGTCAAAGGAAAGAACTTCATAAGTGGTGTTGTAGCCGCCCATCGTAATTACACAATCCGCCCGATCTAACAGTTGGGTAGGTTCAGCCAGAAACTCCAACACTCGTAAACGGGGATGTTTCGCCGCCATTTTGTGTAAGTGTTGACGCACTGAAAGGGGCATAAATGGACCGGTTAAAATCACCCCATTGGTGTCTGGGGGTAAAGTCACTTGGGCAAAGGTTTCCGCCAGCTTATCCCCATCTTGCCCACCGCCAACCAGACAAAGCGCCAGCCGCCCAGGGGGGAGGTTTAGTCTCCCGAAGAGGTCAATATCAGAATTATCGACAAATTCCAGTCGTTTGCGCTGGTCAAAACAGCCAGTATACCGTACTTTAGCCGCTATATCTGGGGAAAATTTACAGTCCTCAACCAGATCCGAGATTCTGGGATCGCCGTAAATCCACACGGCATCATAATACTTACGAATAATTTCTTCATTAGCCGCCTGCTGCCATTCATGCTGTACTTTTATCGGATCATCAAGCACATCCCGTAAACCTAAAACACAACGGGTGTCTGTTTGAGTATGCAAATACTCTAGGGTTAAATCTAATTCTCGAATTGCCCCCCGTGGCACATTATCGACAATGAAGACATCCGGTTGAAAGGATTCGACAGTAGCCCGGATAATATTAGCGCGGAGATTGACAATGTGCTGAAGCGAGAGATCCAAGCGACGGGATTGATACTCTCCATTCGTTCCTTTATGCAGAGCCGGAAGCGCTACATAGTCTACGCCATCAGGGATATGCAGATTACTTGCCTCACTCATGCCACTAATCAGCAGAATGTCTGTGGGTAAAGCAGACTGGGCAAGGGTTTGGGCAATTAATAAGTTGCGTCGCTTATGACCCAAACCCATCGTATCATGAGAGTACAACACCACCCGCAATTTCCGAGTTCTGGCGCTATTCGGTTGGACAATCGCCGGAGCTAGATGGGAAAACCAGCCAGTATGAGCCGCATCAGTCGCACCACTGGTTCGCTCCTCTAAATGAAGATGTGGTTGAATCCTTAAGGTTGGCGACTCAATACGGGAATATCCTTGTGTGTGTAAATAACTTCCGAGTCTTGGCTGGTGTGCTGACATCGTTCTCTCCTTGTACTCCAAGCTTTGTGTGAGCTGTTGAATCAGCCTTTGATGGACGTAGGATTAGAAACTCGGATTTCTACACGAAATGTGCTTTACGTTTACTTAACTTTAATTTAATTAAGCTTTGTTAAGAGTACATGAGACTTTCATGAGAAATCTTTCATGTTTGTCAAACTGTAGAGACGTTCCATGGAACGTCTCTACATGGATTGTTGATGAATTTGTACAGGTAAAGCGTCTGATCAAGTGCGGAGGCGATAACCCATCCCTCTGACGGTTTCAATTAAGTCACTCCCTAACTTCTTACGCAGATATCCAATATAGACATCGACGATATTGGAACCCGGATCGTAATCATACCCCCAAACATGACTGAGTAACTGCTCTCGACTCATCACTTGCCCTCGATGGCGTAACAGGGTTTCTGCCAGGGTAAATTCTCGCGCGGATAGCTCAACGAGCTGACCCTTGACATGAACCTGACGAGTCAGTAAATCTAAAGTAACTTCACCTGTCGTCAGCACCGTCTCCTCTTGGGCTTTGGGCAAATAGTTATTACGCAACCGCAGGCGCACCCGGGCTAAGAGTTCTGCAAACTGAAAGGGCTTCGTCATGTAATCATCAGCCCCTCCCTCTAATCCAGCCACCTTATCATGGATGTCATCACGGGCGGTGAGAATAATAATCGGGATCTGTTCTCCTTGACCCCGTAACTCCTCTAGGATCTGTAAACCATCTTTGCCTGGAAGCCCCAAATCCATGATCAGCAGGTCAAATTCGTGGGAGAGTACCATCGCCAGCGTCTCCCCCGCATCGGTAGCGACGCTGCTGGTAAATCCGTTAGATCGCAGCCCCTTCTCGATAAATGCGGCAATACGGGGTTCATCTTCAGCAATCAGAATTCGATTCATCGGGTAGGATATCCTGTCTTGGCTCTAGAGGGATAACAATTGTAAATTGAGCGCCAGCACCAAGTCTGCTTTTGAGTTTAACTTGTCCCTGATGCGCTTGGGCGATCGCTTGAACGATAGACAATCCTAAACCCGCGCCTTCAGAACAACGACGGCTATTAGGGAGTCGGGCAAATCGCTCAAAAATCCGCTTTTGGTTAGCTCGATCAATTCCGTCGCCAGTATCACGAACCCAGAAACAGGCGTAGTGGCGATTGATCGCTGAACCCAAGGCGATTTGCTCTCCCGGTTTGGTGTGTTGGGTGGCATTTTCAGCCAGATTCATGATTGCTTGAGTGAGGCGCTGACGATCGGCGACAATTGAACCTGACGCGATCGCATCCAGTTGCCAGTCTCGTTCGGCTAAGGCTTTGGCTTTAGCAAAAAGTTCCTCAGTGAATGAGCTAATATCTATTATTTCAACCTGTAAAAAATCGCGCCATTCTGCTTTCGCCAACAGGAGTAAATCATTAACAAATCGGTTCATCCGATCCAATTCATCGAGGACTAATTCTAATGTTTCCTGTTGAGCTTTTGGGTCATCATCCCATAATTCCAGATGACCTCGGATAATCGTAATCGGTGTCCGCAATTCGTGACCCGCATCATTGATAAAGTTTCGTTGGCTAGTAAATGCCCGGTGCAGACGATCCAGCATTTGATTCAGCGTGATTGTCAATTCCGCAATTTCACCAGTACCTTGAATAGGAATGCGTTGGGTCAAATCCGTTTCACTAATTGAACGCGCCGTTTCTGTTACCGAACGTAGGGGGGCTAGCACCCGTCCAGCGGCAATCCAAGCCACAATGGACGCAACAACCATGACGACCAAAGTTACTTTAACAATCACCCAAACGACTTCATTGACTTCTTCCTTTTCATAGGCGATGACATTGGCAACAATAAACAGTCCCCGAATTTCTCCGCCAATTTCCACCGGTTCGGCATAGTAAAGAATCGGACCGACTGATGTTTCTTCCAAACCTTTTGCGGGTTGAGTCAGCTTAGTCCAACCTTTGAGTAGCCGTGCATCCGGTTGCAGCGGGTCAGGCAATGCTGTCGGACTAGATTGGTAGAATTGACCATCGATAATGGTCAGCATAAATTCTCCGTTATTGGGAATATTACGGGATAGAAAAACCTCAAATAAAGCCGCCAAATCATTGCCAAACGGCTGACCAGTTAAGGGGTTTTTTCCTTGTTGGAACAATCGCTGAAACTCCTGCACTTCTTGGTTTAGGGAGCTGTCAATTCGTTTGTGCGCCTCTTCAAATAGAACTTGACGGATCAGCCCAACTGATGTAGCCGTAAAGCAAACCATTAGCAGGACATACCAGGCAAGAATACGAGTTCGTGCTTCCCAAAATAGATGACGCCAACCCCAATACCTTTTAGTTTTACTCGCCTCATGATTTTGCTCAAATTTGGCTGAGGTGAGGTTGTTACCCAGCTTAGTCACGTCTGTTCCCTGTTCGTTCATAAGTTACAAAACCTGATATTGATCTTAGGGAATTTGATAATTCACATGCTGTCGATAAAGTCATAAATTTATACTTTTTATAAATTGTTTAAAATTTAATACCCAAATAAGGTAAACTAAATTTGAGTTGGGTGTAGGGGCGGGTTTCACCACTATCGTTTCTTACCTGACCCAGATGTAACTCGCGCCCGCCCCGACTTGAGGGTGTATGTCAACTTTGTAGGTACTGACTTAAGGTTGGTGGGTACTGCCCACTCTACTGGACTGACACAGCTAAAATTGTGGGATAGATTTGACGATTAAATCGGGTGGGATAGATTTGACGATTAAATCGGGTGGGATAGATTTGACGATTAAATCGGGTGGGATAGATTTGACGATTAAATCGGGTGGGATAGATTTGACGATTAAATC
>NZ_JAVKEW010000148.1:0-9495 GCF_040226375.1 Coleofasciculus sp. G2-EDA-02
AACTTTACCCCAGAAATGGGTGAAAACCGGAGGGGCAACCATACCCCTCCACCCCGAAAGGGGTATGCTTCTTAAACCGCTACCGCGTGTTCCTCCCTGGTCTAAAGACACAGGGTTTCCCACAACGAAGGATTTTTATGATAAATGACAAATAAAGACATTATTGAAATCCTCAAACAGGACTATCAACGCTTTCCTGTTGACCAAACCTACAGCATCTACGCCAACGATGTCTTTTTCAAAGACCCCCTCAACAAGTTCCGGGGACTTAATCGCTACAAACAAATGATTGGATTTATCCAAACCTGGTTCATCAACCCCCAACTTGACCTGCATGACATTTCTCAATCCGGCGATACCATCAAAACGCGCTGGACTCTAAGCTGGACAACACCCCTCCCCTGGAAACCGCGAATTTCTATACCCGGTTGGAGCGAATTACGTCTAAATGCAGATGGACTAATTTCCTCCCATATCGATTATTGGGATATCCCCCGTTTTGATGTTCTCAAGCAACTGTTTCGGTGAAAACCCGATACAGTAAATAAAGGTAAAGGTTTCTCAGGTGAGCGGAATTATCTATGCGAGTAATTTTAATGACAGGCAAAGGCGGAGTCGGTAAAACCTCCGTAGCCGCCGCAACAGGTCTGCGTTGTGCCGAATTGGGTTATAAAACCTTAGTGCTGAGTACAGATCCAGCCCATTCCCTCGCCGATAGTTTCGACATGGAACTCAGTCACGAACCCCGACTCGTCCGTCCTCACCTCTGGGGGGCGGAATTGGATGCGCTGATGGAATTAGAAGGGAACTGGGGTGCGGTGAAGCGCTATATTACCCAGGTACTGCAAGCACGGGGACTCGAAGGAGTTCAGGCTGAAGAGTTAGCCATTCTTCCGGGAATGGATGAAATTTTCGGTCTGGTGCGGATGAAGCGTCACTACGACGAAGGCGAGTACGACGTGCTAATTATCGATTCAGCACCCACGGGAACCGCCCTACGACTCCTCAGCTTACCGGAAGTCGGGGGTTGGTATATGCGCCGCTTTTATAAACCCCTGCAAAAAATGTCCGTGGCGTTGAGACCTCTGGTTGAACCTATATTCAAACCTATCGCGGGATTTTCTTTACCCGATAATGAGGTGATGGACGCTCCCTATGAATTCTACGAGCAAATTGAACAGCTCGAAAAAGTCCTCACCGATAATACCAAAACCTCAGTCCGTTTAGTCACCAATCCCGAAAAAATGGTGATTAAGGAATCCCTCCGCGCCCACGCCTACTTAAGTTTGTACAATGTTTCTACAGATTTAGTCGTCGCCAATCGGATTATCCCCGACGAAGTGACTGATCCGTTCTTCCAACATTGGAAAGAACATCAACAAGAGTATCGCCAGGAAATCCACCAAAATTTCAGTCCGCTTCCGGTTAAAGAAGTTCCCCTGTTTGCGGAAGAGATGTGCGGACTTGAGGCGCTAGAACGACTCAAGCAAATCTTATATGGCGAAGAAGACCCCACTCAGGTTTACTACCAGGAAAACACGATTCGGGTTGTCCAAAATCAAAACGAATATAGCTTAGAACTGTATCTACCCGGTGTGCCGAAAGACCATATCCAATTGAACAAAACTGGAGATGAGCTAAATATACGCATTGGCAATCACCGCCGCAATCTTGTCCTCCCCCAAGCCTTAGCCGCGCTCAAACCCGCCGGCGCCAAGATTGAGGACGATTATCTCAAGATTCGCTTTGCGGATACGGCGAAGGTTTAGGAATGAGGAAGGAGAGATAGTTGTTGTACCTGACTCAGTTATGTGTCTGGTTTAATTCAAATCAAAACTCCTCTTTCTGAGGCTTTGCCACTTTCCCTGATTTTTCCGATTGCTGAATTAGGTTTTTAGTACCACTGTCGTGGAAGTTACCCATTGACAGCGTTTTGATCTGTAAGTGAGGTACAAAGATCCCCGACTTCTTGAAGAAGTCGGGGATCTGGCTGGGATAGACTGTACTTGATCAACCTGAAATTTGCTGTAATACAGACGTTCCATCAGAACATCTGTACAAAGTCAAAAGTCTTTTGTCATCTCAATTAATCTCGGATCAGGTATATAACAATAAATTGCACTATGTAAATAAATGTAAATTATGTACACATTTTTAGTCAATTTTATATTATATTTTTCTGATAAATATATTGATTTTATTTTAAAATGCGATTTTCAAGTTAGTAGACTACAGACCCTAATTGAGGTGAGAAGCAAATAGCTATTATTGTGTATTCCCTAAAGGTGAAAAGTGCTGTCAATCAATTAAAGATTTAGAAAAAAATGAAAACCTATTCAAAAAACGCATTCCTAACAATCTCTCTATGGATATTTATTGTATCTGCTTCGCTAATCGCTTATAGTTATAAATTTCCTTCGTCTAATAATCTTATAGAAGTACCTCCGGTTCTATCGTTACTAAATCCCGAATTGTACCCAAAAGATTTTTATGTTCAGGACACACTTCAGATCACACCACGATATTACTATCAATACTTAATCTATTTCACAGCACGAGTTGGTCTAGGATTACCCCTAACCTACTTTTTTTGTTATCTTATATCTTTTTCTTCGTTCGTATTGGGGTTATATGCTCTCGGAAAGCGGTTCGGTCATGCCACCTTGTCAGCAACAGTATTAGCCTTTTTAGGTCTAGTTGCTGTAGATGGAACTATTGGGTATGTATCTCTATTCAGATCAGAACCTATCCCCGCCATCTTTGCGATGGGTTTGACAATATGGGGAATTTATTTTTGTTTCTGTAAACGCTGGATATTAGGCTATTTATTTTTCGGATTAGCATGTATGATCCAGTTTCTCGTGGGAATTCTTCCAGGAGGATTGATGGCTCCGCTGCTTATTCTTGAGGCAAAGAGAACGAATAAATTGCCAAGTGTAGTATTTCCATTTCTAACTCTAGGTATTTTAGCCTGTTTAGTTTATGTACCAATGGTAGTTAGCGGAAATAGTGGTAGTGGAATAATTGACAATGCAGAATTTGTGTACCTCTACGGACACATCCGTCTCCCCCACCATATTATCCCCTCCGCTTGGTCCCCGCGACTCTGGAGAAATTTGGTCTTCTTTATGGCTGGAGGTCTATTATGTATTAAAAGTTCCGAATTTTTAGATTCAGAAGACAAAATTAATCTCGTTATCGTTATTTTTACATCATTTTTCGCAATTTTCCTGGGTTACCTTTTTGTAGAAATATATCCCTTGTCTTTATTCGCCAAGCTACAGCTAGCAAGAACGACTCCCTTCGCGCAACTGATGGTACTCATCGCTATCAGCGTGTTGGTCTATGAACATTATCGAAAAGGCAACAGGGTGGTTAGTTTACTGTTAATTATAACTCCAATACTGCATAATGGTGCTATACTTCTATTTGGTGTAGCTGTAGGTTTAATCATCCTAAAAGCTAAGGATTCTTTTCAATTAGTACAATCACGAACAGTTACTTGGATAACTGTATTCGTCTTGCTGCTTCTTTTTGCCTTCTATCCACCTCCCTCTTCCCTAACAGATGCATTAAATCGTGTATTCTGGAAATCCACTCTTTTCTTTGTTCTTGCTTCCCCATTTATTTTGGAAGAGGTTTTTTTAGCAACTCGTCGAATTAAGATAATGACTACCTCTGCTCTAGCGTTCACCAGTTGCACATTCTTGAGCCTTGGTTTATTGAACGTTTTGCCAGGTAATTTATCCGATGTCTTTCAAAAGAGAATTGCTTTATATCAAGTTCCGGGAGATAGCTTGACTAAACTAGCTTTACGATTTCGTCAAGAGAGTAGTCCCGATGCGCTTGTCTTAACTCCTCCTTCCTTAACAGAATTTAGGTTCTACTCTCAGAGATCCCTCGTTTTTACATTCAATAGTTCTCCCTACACAGACAGGGGACTACGAGAATGGGCAAATCGTGTAGAAACTATTTTAGGCTCAACAAAACCTCCGCTATCCTGGCGTAATGTAGATTCTCTTTTCCAAAAACGAAGTAGTGCCGAATTAGTAACTATTGCCAGGAAGTTTGATGCTAATTATATCCTTACCCGTTCAGATTGGCATGCCAATATTCCAGGTGTGGTAGTAGATAGGGAATGGAAATGGGTTCTCTATAAAATTGATAACCAATGATTCCCCACGAACCAAAAGTTCCCCTAGATGGGAGAACTTCTGACAAGCGAAGGATTCCTCTGTGGTTTAGTTAAAGGTTGGTTGGTGTTTCTGGAGCAATAACTTCAGTGTCGCTTTTAATTCGAGCCTGCTGCTCAGTAATCAAATCGCTGACTTGAGTAATTTCGATACCCATGCGATCGCAGGCTTTTTTGAGTTCCGCTGTAAAGGTTGGAATATCGTCTCCATAGCCACAAAGTTTCGCTGCTGTTTCTGGTCCCTGCTTGGCATTTGCTTGAGCACAATCAACTAAATCAGTGCCTTTGAGCGGAGTTGAAGCTGCCATACTGTAACCTGTCCTTTTTTTCTTTAATCCTCACTCTCAACCTAGTTAAAACGTTGCGAGTACACATCTATCAATAGATGGAAATTTAAGTTTTTACAAAGAACAAATGACAAATGACGAGATTCATTCATATCCCCAACTTCTTGAAGAAGTCAGGGATCTAATTAATTGGCTCACACGGGAACAGCTAACGATGGTTTAAGGGCTTCTTTGAGCAATTCAGCTTTATCCGTATGTTCCCAGGGCAAATCCAAATTAGGACGTCCAAAATGACCGTAAGCGGCGACATCTTGATAGAAGCGACCGCCTTGTAATCGCGGGAGTTCCAGCAGATTAAAGGCTTGAATAATCCCGGCTGGACGCAGTTCAAAATGCTGTTTCACCAGGTCTAGCAATTTTTCTTCTTCAACTTTACCCGTGCCAAAGGTTTCCACCATAATACTTACGGGTCGGGCAACACCAATGGCATAACTGAGCTGAACTTCGCACTTTTCTGCTAAACCTGCTGCCACAATATTTTTGGCAACATAGCGACAAGCATAGGCGGCAGAACGGTCTACCTTGGTGGGGTCTTTGCCCGAAAATGCCCCACCGCCGTGACGGGAATAGCCACCGTAGGTATCAATAATGATTTTACGCCCCGTGAGACCTGAATCTCCTTGAGGTCCACCAATTACAAATTTCCCTGTGGGGTTGACTAAGAAACGGGTGTGATTATCCGGCTTAATCTCAATATCTCCAAAGGACGGTTCTACCACGGCTGACCACAGGTCGTCTTTTATTTTGGCTTGGACAGCCGCAGCATCGGTAATCTCGCCAATGGTGGCGGTGTGTTGGGTTGAGATTAAGATGGTATCAATGCCGATGGGTTTGCCATCTTCGTAGAGTACTGTAACTTGGGTTTTGCCATCGGGACGCAGGTAAGGCAACTGTCCTGACTTACGGACGGCGGTTAACTGCCGTGACAAGCGATGTGCCAGACTAATGGGCATGGGCATGAGTTCTGGGGTTTCGTTGCAGGCAAAACCAAACATCAACCCTTGATCCCCTGCACCAATAGCATCGAGTTCATCGTTACTCAACTGGTCTCGCGTTTCCTGGGCGGTGGTGACACCTTGAGCAATATCTGGAGATTGTTCATCCAGGGCGACTAATACAGAACAGCTATTGGCACAGAAGCCGTTATCGGCGTCGGTATAGCCAATTTCAGCAATTTTTTTGCGGGCTATATCAACGTAATTGACATTGGCTTTGGAGGTAATTTCACCCGTAATCAATACCAATCCTGTATTAACCACTACTTCTGCAGCAACACGGCTGCGGTTGTCTTGGGTGAGTAGAGCATCTAAGATGGTATCGGAAATCTGATCGCAGATTTTATCGGGATGACCTTCTGTAACTGATTCGGACGTGAATAGGTAGCGACGAGGCAATGGACTAATCTCCTTAATAAACGGCTGCTTATGGATTAAGGGTTTAAGATGGTGCCTGAGGGTTGTAGCTTGTTATCATACACGATATATCGAGGGGATTGCCCACTGCTCACAGAAATTTAACAGAATGTGCGGAATTCCCCATCCAGAACTGTTTAATAGGGAGTTGTTTAGATGAAGTCAGGGAGAGTTTTCTAGGGAGGCTGGACTTGAGACAGGATAAGCGCGATCGCGTCCTGGATGGCTTGCCCGCTCAAAGACATACGAGCCGCTTGATCCGCCGTTTTTTCCCATGCCAATAACTGAGTTTGAAATAGAGGATCGCGTTTCGCCCGCCTGAGCATGGCTTGACGAATGATTTTTTGCACAATATCTTGGGTGGGAATATTCTGTTGACGTAAAAAATCCAACAGTCGCTGTATACCTTCGACGCATTTGTCAGGGGGTTGGGATATAATAATTTGTTGGATTTGATGAATCACCTCCTTATAGATACGGCGGCGATTATTGGCTAAAACTTGAGTCGGGTTGGGTGAGGTAGAAGAATTTAACGATGATTTCACCGGGGAGTCTCCAGACTTGTCTATCTCTAGCAATTGCCAAATTGTTCGATGGTGATAGGCAAAACGCTGGTACATTTGGGGATAGAGTTGCAGGATGCGTTGACTCACCGCTTGGGGATTGACTCCTGTTTTTGCCGATAGGTGAAGGATATAGTGATCGATTTTTTTACTCAAGCTTTTGAGTGACAGTTTTAGGTCAGGATATTCCTGTTCAACTTGGGCGAGGGTAAATACCAGTACCTCTCTATTTGGCATCTCCGAGAAAGGAACTTCGATCACAAGCGAATCAGTCATTTTCTCTTGACTCAGTTGTCCCGGTATCAAGTCACCTGTAGGCGGATAGCGTTTGTTCGCTGTTTTCGTTGCCCAATTAAACTGAGTAAATAGATAGCGACAATTCACGTTTGTCAAATCCACCTCTTCTAAATGCCAGTTGTGGATACAGCATCCGGTGAGTTTGGCAAGATCAAGTTGGGGGCGAATTAAATAGCTGCCAATTAAATAGGCATCGGTCAAATTTGCCTCGGTTAAAATCGTTTCGTTTAAATAAGCTCCACTTAAATCCGCCTGTCGTAAATCTGCCCCTTGCAGATTAGCCGCCGTCAAATTCGTCTGTAAACAATAGACATTTTGTAGAACCGTGCGTCGCAAATTAGCGCCAACTAAGCTAGCTTTAAGTAAATACGCCCCCATAAGATTTGCCCGACTCAAGTTTACGCGATCGCCTGTGACTTCACTGAGATCTGCATCGGTTAAAATGGCTCGATAGAACTCTGCCTGAGTCAGATTGGCACAGCGCAAACAAGCTTGACGTAAGTTAGCTTCGGTTAATGTCGCACCGACTAATATCGCGTCTCGTAAATTGGCTCTCTCAAGTAAGGCTTCCCGGAGGTTGGCTGTGGTGAGATTGGCAGCAATAAGACTGGCGTGACAGAGATTAGCCGCCATTAACTGCGTGCTGATTAGCTGGGTTTTATCCAGGGTAGCCCCGGTGAGATTACTATAATTCAACTGAGCTGCCTGGAGATTTGCCCCACTCAAGTTACAGTAGGAGGCTTGTGCCCAACTTAAATTGGCTTGGCAAAGACTGGCTGAGTGCAAATCCACCTTGCTGAGATTGGCACGGGTCAAGATTGCTTGGTTACAATTACTATGCTTGAGGATTGCGTTATGTAAATCTGCCTGATGCAGACAAGCGCCACTGAGATTTGCATAGTCAAGAGACGCCCAACTGAGGTTGGCGTTCGTCAGGTTAGCCCCGCTCAAGTTAATCGTCCGCAAATCTGCTCCCTTCAGGTTAACACCACTCAGGTCAACCTGGGCAAAATCACGGTCTCCTTGTCGGTAACGAGTGAGAAAGTTCTGGACTTGCATTGTTTCCAGTTTTGCATTTAAGGGGATTGGGGAAGTTTTGACCCTTCACTTCACGCATAGGGCATGGCGCGTGAGTTTTGACCCCACGGGCTTGCTAGTCGGATAGAGTTTGTCGGGGCTCTTTTCACTACTATCTTTTCTGTTTCACAACAGATGTGACTAAACCCGCCCTGAGCGAGTTTTGACCCTTTGCTTCCCTATCTCCGTCTCTCTTATTTTCCCCGTCTCCCCTGCTACTCTGCTCATAGACACACCATGGCACGTCTCTACATGCTTTCAGCTTCAGTTGACACCAATGACTGCTATACGTCCCTACTTTTACAAATTATGTTGATTTTTCTACCTCAAAGGGGAACCTTATGTATGAAGCGTAACACTATGGGTTAGCTTAGATACAGTAATTTTGTCTATTTCTAGATAAGCAACTGCAAAACGGTGAGGCGGCGTTTCCGGTTTCATTGACACTGACAACTCCAATTTTTTCTAGTGTCTCAATGTGAAAAACCTTGATGGTGAATGGGAAGTAAATGCTGCTGAAAACAGATTATTATGAAAGTTTGGGCTTATTTTTTAGTTGTCATTTAGCCGAACTCCACCACAGGAAACTGTCGGTACAGGGTTTGTCAGAATCTTGCGATCGCTATATCATCAGTTTGCCGAAGTTAGATCCGTAGTGAGTTGTGGGGGGGGTGTAAAGGATAAACTGTTCGGCATTTAAACCTTAAGGTTAATAATGGCTCCCATCCTTGTAGTGCGAGCCAGCAAGCTCGCTACGAACTGGGGTTGTTTGTTGGCGATATTCTCCTTTGATATCGAATCCATTCTTGGTATTACCAATGGTAGGGACACGGCAATGCCGTGTCCTTACAAATTGCCTATAATTTGTAACCAATCTGTCTAAAAGATCATACAATCTGCTAATAATCCGATCTCCTAATAGAAAGTGCGGTGTCGCCATAGTTTTGTCACTTGAAAGTCAATAGGCTCAATAGTTGAACAGTTGAACCAGCGGCAAAAAATTAGCTCGTCTGTAGCACCAGAGGAAAAAGAGAAGCAGGATAAAAGTATCAGGGTTAAAGAATCCATGGGGCGTCACACACCACTAAACCCCGGTTCTACCCGATAACCGGGAACATTAACCGCTTCCATCTGTATCCAACCATTGCCTAATTCCCCCCGCAGTACCCCCGTCGCCCAAACACCCTCATTATGTCCACTGGGAAAGCCAAACACTCGCACCGGATGCTGCCAAACATCGTCTGCTGTCACTAACCGCACAGGTTGCACCCCAGGCGGACATTCACCTTGCTGACAGGCTTAATCGTATCCAGTGCTTGATCAAAGGGCGGGTTTAGTTACATCTGGGTGAAACAAGAAACGATAGTAGTGAAAAGAACCCCTACACACCCAACAGTCCCCCAAAAATTGTGCCAGTGGAGAAATGTTGATTACTATTAAGTCTGGGAAGTACAACTAGGTAATGCCGTAAGCAACCCCGGTCTAAAGACACGGAGCTTTAGCCAAATAAGTTAAAGCTGTGCTTACCAGCCTAAGTGCTAAGCGCACTACGTTATCGGCAAGTGTTAAAGACCTACCTGCGGATGCGATAGCCAGTTTGCTGCTCT
>NZ_JAVKEW010000149.1:0-31219 GCF_040226375.1 Coleofasciculus sp. G2-EDA-02
TCCCTTCGTTTTGCTCGTCTTCTTAGAGTTCCAGAGAAAAACCCTGGATGGCGCAGTCAAAAACGCCCTACTGACCTTGGCTAGGTCAAGACCTAACTGTATCTCTACTTATGGTTATATTATATCACTTAAGAATGTTATTGCGGGATAAATCCCGCTGTCTTTACGACTTGCTCGGTTTCATCCCTCGGATAAATCACGAGGGAGCCTGCACCATCGCTTATGACGTAACCTTTAACTTTTGATTTGTCATGCCCAAATATATAATCTGGGGAAGCTACTGCGAGGACGTATTAGAAAAACGCGATCCTCATCGCCAAGCGCATCTGGATGGTTTAACTCAGCAAAAAGAATCTGGCGTATTAATTACGATTGGTCCAACCAAAGATTTGACCAAAGTGTTTGGTATTTATGAAGCGGAAGATGAAGCCACCGTGCGCCAATTGATTGAAGCTGATCCCTATTGGCAAAATGGGATTTGGACAGAGTACGACGTGAAAGAATGGATTCAGGCATTTTAGGTCAATAACCAATAACAAATTACTCCAAATTTGCTAAATTCATTTTCTTAGAGTTATTCTCAGATTCATTCTTATACGCAGCTATTTTTTGGACAAATTCCTCGGTCAACCGTATAAACGCTTTTGCCCCTGAAGAATTGGGAGAAGCCAGAACAGCAGGCATAAAACTATCGACGGCTTTAGCCACATTAACATCCATCGGAATGCGACTCTTAAACAATTGCGTCGGTGTAAAATCTTCCGTTACCCGATTCATCACCTGCTTATAATATCGACCCAGCAATCCTCCTGATAAAATAAAGACAATGCCTAATAAGTTTAGGTCGAGAGAACTGCCCGATTTATGACTCTCTTTCAATTTGGCAATCCGCCGTTCCAAAAGTTGAATTCCCACAACCGACAAAGGTTCAGGACGAGCCGGGAGTAAATAAAAATCACTGGCAACAATACCGCTACGGGTCAAAAGATTATAGCCAGGAGCGCAATCTAAAATAATAAAGTCATAGTTATCAATAATCGGTTCTAAAATACTTTTAATCAATAGCTTCTCAAACCGATTCCACACCTGACTAAAATTGGGCGTTTCTTCGCGGCTGGCTTCTTGATGCAACATTTCGGAGACTAAATACTCATCATACAGATCGATATCTCCCGGTAATAAGTCTAGTCCTTTTAACGAGCAAACGTAAGATTGAATAACATCCTGAATCGCCAATTTAGCGTGACGATGGGGGCGAATTGCCTTATCAATTAACTGATTTAACGTGCGTCTGCCTTTTCTAGCTTTCGCAAAATCTTGAGGGGCAATTAAGCTGAGTGTGGCGCTGATTTGGGTATCTAAATCGACCACTAAAACCCGTTTTTGGTGATGTTTCGCCAAGCACGTTGCCAAGTTGACGGTTAGTGTCGTCTTTCCGACGCCGCCTTTCATATTAACTGTGGCAATGACAAATCCCATGTATAAAATCCTCTTGGAGAAACGTTACCCGGTTAGGTATCAGCCAACCTAGATGATAAACGCTGTATCGCGTCTGGACTTTACCTAGCTCTTGGCAATAGTCTATTATAGTAATCTATCTTGTCTTCCCCATCTCCCCCATTTCCCCCATCTTCACACTAAGCAATCCGCTGGAGAAATTCTTTGGTTAACTCGGTGAATGCTTTAGCACCCGTGGAAGCGGGTTCAGTAAGAACAACGGGTTGAAACTCATCAACGGCTTTGGCAATGGCTACATTGGTGGGGATTTCGGTGATAAAGACTTTATCATCACCAAAATCAGAACGGACTCGCTTCTTGACTTTTGCCGCCATCGTCGTCGCATGACCCAGGGAGGAAAAGACAATACCCAGTAGATTGAGTGTAGCGCGATCGCTCTGCTTTAGTTTTCTGATGCGACCCTCCAAAATACCCATCCCCACAACCGATAGGGGTTCAGGCTTGGCGGGAATCAGATAAAAGTCACTGGCAATCATACCACTGCGTGTCAATAAATTATCTCCTGGCGGAAAATCCAGCAGAATCCAATCATAATTCTTGATTACAGGTTGAATAATCCGCTTAACTAAACCATCTTCCAGATGATTCCAGCTTTTTTCAAATTCTTGCTGATTACTATGGGTTTGTGCATAAATCTGGGTGGCTAATAAGAAATCGTTGTACAGTTCGATATTACCGGGGATCAAGTTCAATCCATTCACCTGACAAATATTGGGGATAATCACATCCTCAATGGCGGGGGAGGACAAGGAATGAGATTGAAAGGCTTGATTAACTAATTGTTGTAGCGTGCGCTTTTCTTTGCGGCGCTGCGTAAATTGCACGGGAGGGATCAGGCTAAGAGTAGCATTAATCTGGGTATCGAGATCCACGATTAAGACTCGCATCCCATGTTCCTTAGCAAGACTTGTCCCCAAGTTGACGGTGAGTGTGGTTTTACCCACACCGCCTTTCATATTGACGATTGAAATAACCTGTCCCATTCATGGTTGTATTGACAATGATTCTATCATACTCTAATCTGCCTTATACGGTGGTTTATGAAGTAGGTTAGTTGAGGCGGGTTTATCAGTAAACCTCAAGTTATGTCCGTGCAAAGTATAATAGTGAATCCTCAGTTAGAATAACTAAGATTAAATACCTAAGTTAGTCGGGGCGGGTTTAGTCCCATTTGGGTCTAAAAGAAACGATAATAGTCAAACCCGCCCCTACAGTCTCGCACTCCCTCTGCGTACCTCTGCGTTAAAACCTCTGCGTACCTCTGCGTTAAAAAAATATCCTTCCCCCTTCACAATTCAATCCTTTGGGCAAATAAACTCTGTAACCGCTGCAACTTTGCCCCAACTTTATAAAGTAAATCTCCTTTCCCCAAAAGATAAGCCGCTTCCGATTGTCTCCCGCCTAAAATAATCTCAGAATCTGCTTCACTAGCTGTCCGCAACGCCACTCGCCCCGGTAAATTTGAACGGATAATCGGAGTAACCACTCTCGCTTCTGGGCGTTGCGTGGCAATAATTAAATGGATACCCGCCGCTCTCGCCATTGAACCTAATCGTTTGATACTCAATTCTAAAGCATTACGGATATCTTTTTCGGTCATAAAGTCAGCATATTCGTCAAAGATGCAGACAAGACGGGGTAAGGGTGAGTTATTCTGTTGATTATAAGCATCGAGGTGAGAACATCCGGCTTGCTCAAATTGCTGATAACGCCGTTCCATTTCTGTGACTAAACTTTCCATCAACGCGATCGCATCTTCGCTATCCTTGACAATAGGAGCGTACAACCAGGGGATTTGCGCGAATTCGGGAAAGGTGACACGCTTGGGATCAACGAGGGCGATTTTAAGCTGCTGAGGGGAATGGCGATAGAGTAAGGATAACAGCAGCGATCGCAAAAATTCACTCTTCCCGCTTCCGGTTGTCCCCCCGACGAGAAAGTGACAGGTATTCGCATCCGATAAGTCGGCTTCGACGAGTTTCCCATCTAAATCCACACCAATGGCAATTTTTACGGGAGCATGGGCTGATGACGTCCGGGATGTGATATAATCCTCAAGCCGTGCTACTTGTCGATCTGGACGCGGTAAATCGACGCTAACATATCCTGGTTGGGGCGCAATTAGGGGGGGATGAGTAATCCCTAGTTGTACCTGTAAATCGGCGGATAATTTCAGCAAAGCACTAACCCTTACCCCCAGACTGGGTGTCAGTTTCACCCGAATAAAAGCTGGACCAACGGCGGTTCCCACACAGGTAACGTCTATGTTAAAGGATTGTAGCGTCTCGACTAACTGTTGCGCGATCGCATCACTGTTTGTAGTCAGCGCTTCAGCGCCATCAGCCTTTGTCGTAGACACTTCAGCACTATCAGAAGTCCCCTCCTCTTCCCCTTTCCTAGGCTGTGTATCTGTACTCCTGACTTCAAAGTAGGTTTGACAGGTTTCCTGTTGAGGACAGATATCACACAAGTGAGTATTCGACGTGAGCGGTGGTGGATTTGAATGAGTCTGTTGCCAACTCACCCAGTCCTGCATTTGCTGTAACTTATGGGGAATCAACTCATGGACAGCTATTTCCAACTGTTCCCAAGAATAAGCATACTCCTTAAATTCTGGGAGAACACAATACACCGCTGAATCAACCAGCACTCCTTTAGTTTTATTGAGCATATAACCATAGAGTGCCACTTGAACTAATTGCGCTGATGGGTCAACGGGTTCGTAGGTTTTATAATCAATTAAACAGAGACGATTGCGTTCAAAATTAAACACTAAACTATCAAATCTGCCTGTCACTTCCTGGGTTCTCCCATTGGGGAGAGGAAAGCGATAACTCAGCTTATGTTCTTCGAGAATAAAGGTTTGATTAATTACCGTTTGATGCAAACAATAGCGGCGATTTACCACTAATAATTCGACCCAACGCTGAATTAGAGCAGTTAAGCCTTGCCACAAGTTCGGCAATACCGTCGCCATTTCGGGATGGGATTCGATGTAGGGAAAAAATACCTGTTGATAAAATATTTCCTGCATTCCCATGGCGACAGCTTCGCGATTTAATTGCTCAGCGGACGGTTCTAATAAGTCGGAAACGTGGGAATTTGCTTGAGCGAGTTTGATAAATTGTTCGGCTAAGGTGTGAAACGCTGTACCAATTCCGATAGATTGACCGGGTGGGATAAATAGAGTGTTACCATCAAAGTGTTGTTTTAAATAGAATAAACGTGGACATTCAAACGCCACGCGCACTTTAGTTGCACTGAAGGGAGGATGTTCGGCTGTTTCGGGTTGTGGCTTTGGTGTGATCACGACTGGGGGTGAAGTAGGCGGTTGTGTTAATTGTAATAAATGGCGATGGACATGAGCCAAATAAACTGTGTCCATTTTGGCATAGTGCAGTTGTTTGGGGGTGAGGGGGCGCTGTCCCCAATCACTGTTTTGTTCTGTTTTATCAACGTTGGTGAAGTGACAGAGTTCTACGGCGAGGGTTTTGAGTTGTTTGTTGGAGACTTGCAGGGGATTTTTGCGGGACTTTTTTGTCAGTTTACGGACGAGTTTGAAGGTGCAAGTTATATTTTGGGCTTGGTGTTTCCCGCCGAGATAGTTTAGATCAAAGCTGGCGTTGTGAAAGACTTTCTCGATGTGGGGATTGACCATAATTTGAGCGACGAAATCCTTGACTAGGTAAGGGTTATCTAGGACATCAAGGATATAGGCGCGATCGCCGGTTCTGTCTGTGGGATCTGCTAATATTTGAATTAGGGAGAGTCTGGGGTTTGATGTTTGCCAGTCGGCGACTTCTGTGTCTAGCCAAAGAGTTGGATAGGTGGTGAGTTGGGAGATAATTTGGCGGATTTCATTGGGGGTGGTGAGGTACATGGGAGGATTTTTTTAAACGCAGAGTAACGCAGAGGTAAACGCAGAGGGCGCAGAGGGGTAAGTGGGGTTTAGTGTTGCTCTATTTGGGTTAGAAATGTTGACGTTGCTGAGGACGAGTTTTGAGTCAGTATTATTTAAGTTAGGGGGATGTGTTGTTTTTGGTTGGGGGTTTCCAGCAGACGGATTGATCTTGGGGTTTGGCGTCAGGGGGGATGAGGGTGATTTGGTTTTCTTGACAGAGTGTCTGAATTTGCTGATTGATTTGGGATTCATCGATATGGGAGAAGTCTTGCATGGTTAAATCAACTAATTTTTGCCGCCCAATCATAAATTGGGTTTTGACGAGGTTGAATAGGAAGTCTTTAATTTTTTCTAAATCGGGATCAGGCTTAATAATGGGTTTAGATACAAGTCCTAAGTCTTGTAACAATGGACAATTCTGTAAAACGTGAGAGTCTCGAATCAATTTTTCTAACGTAGGGAGATCGAGGGTTTGTTGGTGAATGACTAATTCCCCAGCACCGGCGGAGTTGACTAAAAGCTGATAGGTTCTCAGGTAATGGATAGAGTCGAGATGGGGGGTAAGATGACGATGCGGTGAGCCGTTGAAGAGTTTTTTGAATAGTTTATATCCTTTATTCTTGGCTTGACCCAGTTTTTCGGCTCGAATCAGAGTCAGAGTATCACAACAGTTTTTTTTCAGGTCTTTTTCGCAGGCGTTCATTGCTGCATTGAAGCTTGTCATGTTGGGTTCTTCGTTCCAGAAAATTCCTAGTCGTTCAGTTTTATCGGGATGCTGATAACTGAAGGAATAACTACTATACTTAGCATGATTTAAAAGATGAGGGTCAGTGTTGATCTGCAAGGCGTTCATTGCCTGTTGCAACATTTGTGTCAGATCAACCGATGAAAATTGACGAATTCGCTCGACTTTTTGTTGAGTTTTCTGGAATTCTTTAAGCCAAATTAATTTAAAAGTGGCAACGTCATCTATTGGTGGTTTATGACCTAACTTATGTTCAATAAATAATTGTCCGCCAAGTCCTAGCACAGTTCGCACATTCGCTTTACCCCCAGGAAATTTTTGCTCCAATGCTTGTTTCTGGAGAGGATAAAGGGGAGAGTCGGGTTTAGGAGTCGCTTGATCATGGAGGGGATAGAGTCGGGTTATCCACAGGGCTTCAGCTTGTTCGAGATTGATGGATTTTAGAGAAATTTGTTTTTCAATTCGCGCTAAATCTGATTGTTCCAGATGTCTTTTACAAATATGCCATTTATCCTTAACAATACTGATTATTACAATGAAGTTTTTTAGATACTGATTATGAAGCGTCGTATTGACATTAAACAAAGGTTGTAATTCAGGTTTTTGACTAGCATTAGTTGGGGCATTTTCAACCTGATCAAAGCATAATAAAATTGGTTTAGTTGAAGCTGAAATTCTACCAAAGTTACCGATAATTCCTCGTGCAGCGTCTTCGCTATCAATTGATTTGCTGACACCTAAAGCCTTGAAGTCATCCTGAGCTAAATTTTCCCCTCGCAACCAATCACATCCTAAACTATATAAATCGGGTTTAGTTAGAGCATATAAAACCCCAAAAAACTCTCTGGCTTGGTAAATACCAGAAGGATAGGTGCTTTTGAAATTGTGAATAAAAAGTCCCCGTTCACCCAGGATATTCTTAATCATGCTGCGATCTCGAAAGGCAGATAATCCTTTCAACCAAAGGCTTAACTGAGAATCATTTTTTCCTGCCGGCTTTTTCATCAGACTATCTACCATTTCGCGCAAGGTATGTCGCCAAATATACTGATTATCAGTCCAGGGATCGATATAAACAAAAAAGGCGTAAGGTTTCAGTTTTCTCTTGAGACGTCCTAATAAATAACTTTTGCCTGAACCGGAATCTCCCTCAAGCAATACCGTTCGTGTATACTGATCTCTGATTACTAATCTGAGAACATTAGCGATTTGATTAATTTCATCTTGGTGAATTGAATCAACCGTGGCAGTTGTTTGCTTGTCTGCTAACCAAAAGTTCCCCGTTTTAAAGGTTACCGGATCAAAGGGGTTGACTTCTTGTTTTATAATTTCATCAATGGTTGCCATGATTGTCTTTAGAAGTGATTACAAACAGAATTGGCGGCTATACTGAAAAATATGTCCGCTAGTTGACGATTATAAAAAATAAAGATCCCCCAATTTCTTGAGGAATCCCAGCTTGAAGTTGTTCTGAGGTATAGTGCATCGCCTCAACTAATGAACTCAACTCAATTTTGTCTTCCCGCTGCAGGCGATAGAGGGCTTGATCTAAGTCATCCCTAGATAAGGGAGGTTGTAATTTCTGACGCAGATGAAAAATGGGTAAATAATTGTCGGTTCCTAATTCTTTATCTAACTGCTGAATCAGTTGTAAAATTTCTGTATCTGTTGGTTTCCGGGTCAGTGCAGGTTCTGAACTCAACGAAGGTTGGGGTTGGGCGACACTTACAGACGGATTCACTTGACTCGGAAGTGATTTTCGCAAGAATTCCAGATAATTCCCCAGCAGTTCTAAGCTAATTACTGGATTTGTGCCTTTTTTCGGGATATAATCCTCTCGTAGCTGATCGAGTCCGTGCTGAGTCATCCACACTTCAGCCTTTTGGCGTTTCAGTTGTTTTTCTACTTCAATCCATCCCCGTTCATCGAAGCGTTGTAAGATAGCATCGCGTTCGGCTGACTTCAACGAGTTGATATCGATTTTGCTGGGTTTAACTTTTCCCGATGCTTTACCGATACTGTTGAGTACCCTAAGTTCACTGGGAGAGAGGGGAACTTGATCCGGTTCCACATTCAACAGAGCGCGACCGGGTGGTAAAATTTTAACCGATGCGATTTCACGGGAGAAATCGAGCCAACCCCGGGTTTCTAAATCGCGGACAAGTTTGTTTTTGCCTTTGATACTATTGAATGGTTTTGCCGACAGTGGAGAACGGTAGTCCGGACATCCTAGCAGTTTCAGGAGAAATTTTAGCTCCTTGGTTTCCATGGAAATGCCTAACCTCATCTATCGTTAATTCTACTTTAGCTTGAGGGGTTACCACAACGGCAAGGGTATCAACGTCTTCATCAGTTAGGTTTGTAGTCAGCACTTTAGTGCTAGCAGCGCTGAAGCGCTTACTACAAACTGTGCGATCGCACTCTCCATTCCCCAGAAAGGCTTAACCCACTTCTCGCACCTGATCGGTATAATCTTTGGGACGCATTTGACGAAACACCTGCAACGCCGCTTGGCGCAAACTGAGGGGTAAATAGGATAAAATTACTCCCAATTGCGCTTTCCGAGAACTACCAATAATCTCCGCCACCTCTTGCAACATTTGACGCCCCTGAACCGTATCCCCATTTTCAATTAATCGTAATCCCAAAGCTTCTTTTGTCCATGCCAATTTTTGTATCCGTAGTTTCTCTAATTCCTGATCGGGAAATCGATAACTATCAATACAAAAAACCTTCGCCTTCAAAAAATGCAAATTCTGTCTTAAACTCGTCTGTCCCCCGTGAAACCGATACTCCATCAAATACTCTGGCAGAAAATACCCCTGCTTCCCCGCGATCGCTAATCGTACCAGTAAATCAAAATCCTCGCAGCCATCGGCTTCTGGGCGCATATAGTCCACATCCTGCAAACAGTCGCGACGAAACAATGTCGAACCCACCTGCAAACTCTGATATTGAAACGTTTGCCGCATTAAATCAGGAATTATACCGGGCTTCAGCTTATCTTTTCCCCACTTCGCCGCATTCTCTTTCGTCGCCGACTCCACTCGATTACCGTTTTGATCAATAACCCAGTGATTCGTACAGACAAAATCAACACTGAGTTCTGCCTTTAATACTGCCACCGTTTTTTCTAAGAATTCCGGCGTTAGAGCATCATCATCATCAAATTTGATAAAATAATTACCCTGTGCGGCATCAAATCCAGAACGCATATTTTTACTGCGCCCTATATTGTGAGTATGGCGAATATAGCGAATCCTGGAATCATCCCACTGACTGACAACTGTCGGCGTCTCATCAGTTGAGCCATCGTCGCAAATAATTAACTCAAAATCTTTATAGGTTTGACTCAGAACACTATTAACCGAATTAACCAGATAGTTGGCACGGTTGTAAGTAGGAATACAAACACTAACTTTAGACATAATAGATTCGGTAAGGGAATAGGGACTAGGCTACAGAGAATAGCTTGAGCAGAGGTATCTGAGTTTTGCCAGGTTACAAATCACTTTTTTATCATTTGTAACCGGGCTAACTTGATGCCAAGCCATTTCTTGCCATTCATTTAAATACTATTGAGGACATCAACAATTCTGCGCCGAAAAAAACTATCATTTTGTTGATACCAATCACGAGCGTTATCGCCTAATCTTTTTTTTGTCATGTAATCCATTCCTAAAACGTCGTTTATCTTTTGTTCTAATGCCTGGGAATCAACGTAATAATTGATCCCCAAACACTGGGGATTTGCCAGACAATAATCCACTAAAATCCCTCTGTCTGCTGCGATCAACTCATTCATCGGTGGTGCATTGGTCGTAATTACTACTGAACGACAACTCATCGCTTCGGCAATCAAATGACCAAAACCTTCCGCTTCTGAAGGACACAGGTGAATACCATGACTGTTCTGATATTCCCTTAATACTGTATCATCCAGATAATGAGTAATATACTCAATATTAGTTGTACTCATTGAGTCAGGCTCTTGCCAATTCCGCCGGATAGTTAGGGGGGGCCACTCTGGATGATGCCGCCATAGGTTGATAATTGTATTTGTGCCTTTTTGAGCGCTTTTACCTGCCAGATGGAAAAATTTATCACAATCTTTACTGGATTGAGGGTTGAATTGATCAAGACTGGTGAAGCCAATAAATTTAGTTTGGCAACCTAATTTGTCAAAAATGGCTTGGGCGAATTTAGTTTTACAAAGGATGTAGTCAAACTTACTTAAAAAAGGACGCCACTCGTCTCGGAACCATTCCTGATTTGGGATTAAACAGTTGAGGCGAGCATAAGGAAACCAAGAGGGGATAACATATTCTAAAAACAGGTTAATATCATAGGGGGGGTTTTTGTTGCTCAATTCGCTAGTAAACCGCTCGACATAGGTTGATAGACGCTGAATTTTATGGTCAAGTGTAGATTTGCCGACTTCAAAAACAGTAACTTTGAAATTAGACTTTTGCAAGACTTCAGTGAGAATACGTGCGTCCCGACTTAAACCAAAGTTATTATCTACCATTATTATATTGACACGCTTCATAGTCAATCCAGTAAGTTAAATAATCGATTGATATAGATTAGAATAGCCTTTGAAATAAAGGATAAAATTCAACAATCAAATCAGGCTTGGTGAGAATTTCAGCGCTTTACCTCCTACTGGGTTCGATAGACACACAAAGTGTTACACTCTTTCTGTAGCGAAATTCCGGTATAATTTTATCGAGTTGAGCAAGGAATTCTGGAAACTGCAATAGTTTGGACTCACATTAGCCTCAATGCGATTCAGCCTAAAATATGAGAAGGTTCTCCAAGGAGGTATAATTTGGCGATCGCTCCCTCGATTCGGACTCTCTTCATCACTAAGGAAGTGCCTTACCCACCCAAGGGTGGAGTATCTCTACGGAACTGGCAAAACATCAACATCATGATGAAGTTTGGTCTTGTTGCCGTTTTCTCCGCTTCAAACTGGACTCCTAAGCACTCATCTCTACCCGGTGTTGTCCTATGGAAGCATACTAATGTTACCACACAACGTTCAGGTTGGGAAAATCGACAACGTCGGTTGTGGTGGCTGCGCCGCCGCAGACATCCAGATGCAGATTGGGCTTATTCCAATAGGGCGGCTCAGGAATTAGACGAACTCTTAACAAAATTTCAGCCTGATCTGGTAATCTTTGAGGAGGTGTGGCTCTATCCCTACCTGAGTGTGGTCAAGCGCCATCAATGTCGGATTATTTTTGACGAGCATAACATAGAAGCACCGCTTTTTCAGCAGAAATATCCTTCATTTGAGGGTCTCAGATCACGGGCGAAAGCAACTATTCAGCTTTCCCATCTCACCTCCATTGAGGGCGACTTCGTCCGTCAAGCCAATCAAGTTTGGGTATGCAGTGATGATGACGCTTGCCTGATAAAGACATTATATGGAACGGTATCCCATACTCAGGTTATACCCAATGGGATGAATGTGGCTCAGTATGACCCTGTGCGCTTGGGTCAATGCCGCCCTCCCAGTGGATTAGAAGATACTCGCCGAACCTTATTATTTGTGGGTTTACTCTCCTACGCACCCAATACAGAGGCGGCGGAATTACTTATAGACCAAATCTATCCTCGGTTACGAGAGATTGACTCGGACTGTCGTCTTTTGTTGGTAGGACGCAATCCGAATCAAAAGATGCAGGAAGCTGCCAAACGAGAATCTGGAATCATAGTCACAGGAGGAGTTCCAGATGTACTGCCTTATCTAGCCGCTGCTAGCATTGTGATTGTGCCACTGCTTCAGGGGGGAGGCACTCGTCTGAAAATCCTAGAAGCTTTTGCCGCAGGTTGTCCAGTCGTCAGCACGGCAAAGGGGGCTGAGGGGTTGAAAGCGAAGGATGGGGAACATTTGCTGATTCGGAATGAAGTTGATGCAATCGTCGAGGGTGTTTGTCAACTTTGGTCAGAGCCTGCCTTGGGTGAGAAACTGGCTCGTTCTGCCTATGAGTTTGTACGGACAGAATACTCCTGGGAAGCGGTTGAAAAGAGGCTAGAGCAAGCTATTCGAGAACTCTTTTGATACTGCATCCGCTCTCCAGCACGTCAGCCTACCCCCCAATCCATTAGGGTTTGCTGAATAAGTTTTGCGGTGGGAGTCGAAAGCTGTAGGCGTCGGGTGCATGTCAACGCAAGTAGTGGCGTGGCACACCTTAATTGGTGGATTAGTATTGTAGGGGCGCACGGCGTGCGCCCATCAAACCGTCAAATCTATTCCACAATTTTAGCTGTGTCACACCAGTAGGGTAAGTTAAGGTTAAGGAATTGCTAAGCAAAAGTTAATTTTTTGTTAAACTAGAATAGCTCACTTCCATTGGTAGTATTCTCCTCATGCCCAACAAAAAAGCTATAACGATTAAGTTTGCCAGGAGACAAATTACAAAATCCCTACTCTGCTTAGTGGTTTTTCTGGCGTTTGCCAGCGTTGCTGGTCAGTACTTTAAGTATTTTGTAAGTAATGGCAGATTAGCCAGAGCCGTAGATTTATTTTACGGCGGGAATGAATCCAGTATTCCTACGTGGTATTCATCCGTGGCTTTACTTTTTTGTTCCCTACTGCTTGCCCTGATTGCTTTTGTGAAGCAACGTGGTGGTTTCCGTTATGTCCGCAGTTGGTACATTTTGTCAATTATTTTTCTCTTTCTATCCTTAGATGAAGTGGCTATGTTTCATGAAACTATGGGTATGGTACTGAGACAATTTTTCAACGCAAGTGGCGCACTTTACTACCGTTGGGTTATTGTTGGGATTCCCTTAACCTTTTTATTTGTGCTGGCTTATGCGAGGTTTATTGCTGATCTTCCGCCTAAAACGCGGTGGCTATTTCTCCTATCCGGAACTATTTTTGTTGGCGGCGCTCTGGGCATGGAAATGACGGCAGCAAATTACGCCAGCCTCCATGGTGAAGACAATATGATCTATGCCCTACTCACAACTCTCGAAGAGTTCTGTGAAATGCTTGGTATTGTGATATTCATTGATGCTTTGCTATCACATCTATGTTTATATATGAATAACTTACATTTTTACCTGAATGCTAAACAATTTAGTATTCAGACAGAACCATTTAAACCTATTAATGATTGGGAAAATTCATGAACTCTAAAAATATGGGATTGACGGGAAAAATGCACGGCTTGGTGGGGGTTCTCTTTTGGTGTGGTTTTCAGTTGCCCAAACATTGAACAGTCAACACAATTTACCCTACCTAACTTCATGCATAATAGAGAGTCAAGAAAGTTGGTTTTACTGATGATGGATTAATCTAAAACATTTAGAATATTAGTTCAATTTTACCCGGTTAATTTGAATGATAGTCAAAAAATATAGCTATCTTACTTTTGATTGCCCTTGAATATAGTCCTAATTTTTCTGATCCGATTTTTCAAAGGAGCCGTTACTAAAAAATTTATTCTTTTCCAGTACCAAATAAAGATTGTGTAAGAAATATCCGAATAGATAACTTGATCTTTAGAAGTGGCATGTACTCTAGCAAGTCGTCCTCCCCAGAGAAATTTTTCATGAGAAGGATTCCCCGGATCGGTATTGCGAGCATGTAGCCCGATCTCACTGTAAGTCGCTGAGCCACCCCGTACTGCCCGTACCTTTTGGGCTCCTCGATTCCTCAATCTCCAATTCTCTAGCCATTCCCATACATTTCCGCCTAAATCATAAGCTCCATAATAGCTACATGCAAATTGATAAGCATCTACCTCAGTCAGAAAATAAGGTTTTCCTATAGCGAAAATTTCCTTAAAAAAGTTAGCGGAATGTTGATCTCCTGGAGGTTCAGAGTTATTGGGTATCTCATTAGTTCTAACTGGATAATTCCAATATTTTCTTTCACCTTTTAGGGTTGGATCGTAGTAAGCCGCTTTATACCATTCATACTCATTGGGAATCCAATAGTAATTTTAACTGTACATGCTTGCGAATCTCCTCCCGCTTTTCAATTAGGGGCATCAAGAATTGGACGAGATTGCCAGGTTGAAGAGCTTGCTCCGGCTCAATTGTCATACCCTCAAGGTCAAAGTGCTTGAACAAGCCTTCAAATTTGCCTTGATAGGTGATGCAAGCGGCGGGAGTACCCTGACCTAGGCTGGCGATCGCCAGATGCATTCTACCACTCAGAACCATGTCCAGGTTGCCAGCGATACCTTTTATCTCTGCTGCACTGCAAGGTGTGGGAACTTTTAGACAATAAGACTGTATTTCTAAGGGAAGAGTCTGCCAGACAGCTTCAGCCAAAACAACGTCACTATTTTTGCCTTTAATATTACGAAAATCATGGGGGATTAATACAAAACTGAGATGTTTGTTTTTAGAATATAATTTCCCTATTGTATCAATATAGACTTGGATTAAGTTCTCGATTTTTTTAACTTCCAAGTTTTCGATTAACTTGTAATTTGCATTAATGCCCAATACTATTCGATTAGTGGTTCGCTGTTCATCAATCCACTTCAATACATGCCGTACTGTTTCAGAATCTTCAATTGGCTGTAAAAGGAATGCTAAATCTGCTACGAGTTCAACAGGTCGCTTCAGGTGATGAACTAATCTCTTATGGGAAACGGGATCACGGACACATAATCGCACAGTTTCCGGCAAATTGTTCAGTGCTGCAACACTTTTAGGTTTCGGTTGAGAATTGAAACTGAAGCCCAAAACCGCTGTATCAACTCCCATTGCATTGGCGATTGAGACCAATTTCACTCTTTGAAGAGTATCGTGTTCGTAATAATATCCATCCATCACATCTGCACCGATGCAATAAAATTGCTCATACTGGTACACCGCATTCGCAAAATAAAATAAAGCTTTCGGTGAACCTAAAGAACCACCAAGAAAATGGTGGTGTAGTTCGCTTTTTCCTGACACTAATTCCAAATTTTTCCATTGAAGCTTAGGATCATAAGACAGCACACCTATGCGTTTTATGCCTGTGTCCCGGAGATATTCTATCGCCCCAGTCACTAAAGCTTCATATCCCAGACTCCCTGGTGCGGCTGGAGGAAGGATGAGAACTGATGAGTCTCTGTCTCGGCGTCGGAAAATAGTTCGCCTAAAGCGTAACATATCAGTGTAGATAGCAACGGATCGTGACAGAATCTGCTGTTTTATACTATTCATAAAATTTCCGCCTTCACCTAAATTAACTTGCCGATAGTCCCTTGATTTTTTGCACAAAATTTTGCAAATTTCGGTTAGTCTTTACGAATAAGCTGGGTGATTTTAGCTGCTTAGGTTTCTGGTCTGGTTGTTTCATGAAACGATAATGTAAAAATATATCTTTGTAACGAATATCAACATCTTCTCCTTTACACAAACGGGCAAAATCCTTAGACGAGTAGTTCATGTAGTGAATGCGATGAATCGGTTTTAATCCCTGCTCATTATAGAGAACCTGATCAATATTCACGAAGGGATCGGCATCCGCGCAGTTACCTGTGCGATCTTGCCCGTTGGGGCTGAGCGTGAAGTTATATAACGGGCGATCGCACCGAAGTGTCATATAATTAAATAAAAATGCATCATCCCACCAACGAGATACCCAAGCTATTTCTTCCCGTTCAATAAGCTGCTCTTTCAAAAGTGATAGTTCTCGTTCATCAAAAATTCCTTGCTTTGAACCAAAAAAGCTAGAACAATGCAGTTTGGGTCGGATCTGTTCTTCTTTATAAATGCCACTTCCTTCAATCAGAGGAATATCCAGTGCTGCCGAATCTATCGATTTCTTGTGTTCCCAATCATCAAACACAAAGTCATAGGCGTCTAACTTTTCCAACACATCTTCCACCGACTTCATGGCTAGACTATCAGCATCGTAAAAGACAAACCTTTCAAACTGCCCATCAAAAGCCGCGAACCTTCTATGATGACCTTTGCCCCAGGGGGGGCGAGTAATCGCCTTCTTTTTTGCGGCTGGATAAGCTGCCCAAACCTGTGTGGCAAAGTCTTCCCAACGTTGAATCGATTCCCGATTATCAAACAGTGTGACATTGGCTCTGGAATCAACTTCTGGCTTTACTCGTTCGAGTCGTTCGTCATAGGGAATCACACAAACTGGAATGTCAGGACTGACATTCACCTCGATGCTGTTGAGTAAGGCAACGAGTTGGTCATAAACTGCATCATTAGCTAGGGTATAAATACCAAAGGATGACATAGAGAAAAGCCCTCACTCTAACTGTAGCGGTTTACCAATAGCTTAACCCAGTTTTGGGAAGCTTGGTTGATGTCTTGTACTAAATTGCTCGAAAAATTACTAATTCATAAGTTTAATTAACGATTCATTTAAATAAAGCCCTGACGGCAACCCCTTGCTAAAATGTGACCAGCCTTGAGCTAAATCGTATAAAATCATGTGTTCTGATCGCACCCCCGATAGCCAACCCTATCCCTCCTTTGTCCCCAAGGTATCCGTAGTTGTCCCCATCTATAACGGTGCAGCCGACATACCTGACTTAATCCAGTGTCTCTTCTCACAAACGTACCCCAAGGATCAGGTAGAATACCTACTCGTAGACAATAATAGCCGCGATCGCACACCTGAGATACTGCAACAAGCCGCTCAATACGCCAAAACTCAAGGCATCACCCTTCACCCCCTCAGCGAAAACCAGATTCAAAGTTCCTACGCCGCTCGCAATACAGGCATAAAAGCATCCACTGGTGAAATTCTAGCCTTCACCGATGCCGATTGTCGCCCCATTCCCCAGTGGTTGAGTCTCTTGGTTCAACCCTTTACCAATCCCCAAATCGGATTAGTCGTGGGGGAAATTTCCGCCCTACCCGGTAAAAATTGGCTCGAAAAACATGCTGAACGTCAAGGAACCTTAAGCCAAAAACATACCATAGAACACCCTTTTTGCCCCTACGGTCAAACCGCTAATTTAGCCATTCGCCGCCAAGCATTACAAGAAGTCGGCTTATTCCGTCCCTACATAACAACGGGTGGAGATGCTGATATTTGTTGGCGAATTCAGCGCCAGACTCAATGGCAACTTAACTTTGCTGAAAAAGCCATTGTTCAACACCGCCACCGCGCCAACCTACGGGAATTCCGCAGCCAATGGCAACGCTATGGGCGCTCTAATAAATACTTACACGAACTGCACGGCGTCGAATTGCAGCCAAAATTAACCTCAAAAAAATCTTTATATTTAATCAGTCGTTGGTTGCTCAAAGAATTACCAATAACTAGCGGACAAATTATTACAGGCAAAGCCTCCTTTGTGGATGTAATTAAGACTCCCATTAATCTGTACGGCGGCTGGTATCGTGACATCGGGCAACGCCAAACTCACCTGGATGAAAAAGTGAATGAAATTGAGTGGCTGTAAATAATTTTTTAATTTTTAAGCCTGTAGGGGCGGGTTTTACCATTATCGTTACTTGCCACCCAGATGTGAATAAACCCGCCCCCTCTGAATGACAGCTTGACACTCACGCGGTTAAAACGCGGGTGATTCTTGGGCTGATCTTGCCTTAGGTCATCCGCTCACCAAGTTGAGTGGTTTTCCCTTGGTCTGGAGAGAGCATAAAGGAGAAAAGCAACTAAAGTTGCTAGGCTAAACGCCGAGGGGCAATTGAGCTTGTCGAAATTCATTCGGTTTCATCCCTCGGATAAATCGCGAGGGAGCCTGCACCATCGCTTATCCTGTAACGCCTACTTGCCGATGTGCCGGATTCTTGTGTTACAACAGAGCTAAGGAGGTTGGTGGCAATAAACTTAACCGTATTAAGTTATGAAAATAAGCCTCAAACTCTTAAAAAGGACGTGTATATCAAGGGTTTTGATGCTCCCAAAATGTAAATTTTCAGTACCATTCTATTTAGACTCCCTAGCGACGACTCACCCCGATAGTTATGCCAACTCCTCAGATTGCTGCGATTATCTGTACTCACAACCGAGATGCTTACTTAGGCGCTGCCATCGATAGCCTATTAGCCCAAGATTGTGATAATTTTTTAGTTGTAGTAGTCGATAACGCCTCTAGCGATCGCACTCGTGAGATTGTTGAAGCCCGAATCTCCCATCCCCAGCTAAAATACGTTTACGAACCCGTCATCGGTCTTTCCGTGGCACGCAATACCGGCGCAAAAGAAACCACGGCTCCCATTCTCGCCTATTTAGATGATGATGCCGTCGCCAGTCCCCAATGGCTGAGCGTTCTCCTAGATGCCTATCAACAAAATGACAAACTAGCAATAGCTGGCGGGAAAGTCACCCTAATCTGGCCCCCCGGCGTCGAACCCCCCAACTGGATATCCCCAGAACTCGCAGGCAATCTCGGACTTTATGATCTCGGAGATAGCATAGTTTATATCAAAGAACCCGGTCTAACCCCAAGAGGCTTAAACTACTCCATCCGGCGTACCTTCTTGGAACAAATTGGCGGCTTTGATCCCAATCTAGGGCGCAAAGGCAAAAAATTATTATCCAACGAAGAATTGTACATGACTGAACTCGCCCTCAAACAGGGCTGGCAAGTCGCCTACATCCCCGATGCTGTCGCCGCCCACAATGTTGCCCCAGAACGCCTCAAACGGAGCTGGTTTTTGCAGCGTGGCTGGTGGCAAGGGATTAGTGAATGTTACCGGGAAGAACTTGTTGGTCGAACAGGTATGGGTCAACTCGGACGCGGAGGAGAGCGAATTGTGCGCGGACTCTACAAATCAGCGAAATATTTTACCGATCCTGCTAAACGGTTTGATAATCTAGTTTATGCTTATGGGCAGATTGGTTACTTAAGTGCCGCCATTCAAGCTATGCTAATCAAACCCAAAGATGAGAGCTGAACTATGAGGGAACGGGGAACACAGGCGCACAGGAGCAATGTAGAGACGTGCCATAGCGTGTCTGTAGGGGCGGGTTTCACTACTATCGTTTCCTTTGCACCAGATGTAACTAAACCCGCCCTGACTGAGTGCGAGAGTGTTGACCCTTCGCTTCGCTCAAGGGAACCTAGTTTTGAATTGACAAATGACGAATCATGAAAAAAGCACTAATTTGCGGCGTATCGGGTCAAGATGGCGCTTATCTAGCTAAATTACTCCTCAATCAAGGTTATAGCGTCTGTGGTACATCACGGGATGCTCAAATGTCGTCTTTTAAAAATCTAGTTTGTTTGGGTATCCGTGACCAAGTGAAACTAGAATCCGCCGCCCTCACCGATTTTCGCAGCGTTCTGCAAGTCCTGATGAAAAATAAACCGGATGAGGTCTATAACTTGGCGGGACAAAGTTCAGTGGGGTTGTCTTTTGAGCAACCCGTAGAAACCCTAGAAAGTATTTCTATTGGTACGTTAAATCTTTTAGAAGCGATTCGTTTTACGGGTGAACCCATTAAATTTTATAATGCGGGTTCGAGTGAATGTTTTGGGGATATTGGCACAGAAGCGGCTGATGAAACAACCCCATTTCGCCCCAGAAGTCCCTATGCGGTGGCAAAATCGGCTGCCTTTTGGCAAGTTGCAAATTATCGGGAAGCTTACGGCTTGTTTGCTTGTTCGGGGATTCTTTTCAATCACGAGTCTCCCCTGAGACCCCAACGATTTGTGACCCAAAAGATTGTTTCGGCAGTGTCTCGGATTGCCCAAGGTAGCCAAGAAAAGCTGTATCTGGGCAATGTTGACATTAAACGAGACTGGGGATGGGCACCTGAATACGTCGAGGCGATGTATAAAATCTTGCAACAAGAGGAACCCGATGATTATGTGATTGCCACAGGAGAGAGTTACACTTTAGCAGAATTTGTGGTTGCGGCATTTGATTGCGTCGGTTTAAATTGGCAAGATTATGTAATAACGGATAGGAGTTTGTTCCGACCAACCGATTTAGCGGTCAGTCGTGGGAATCCTGCCAAAGCTAGAGAAAAACTCGGATGGCAAGCTCAGTATAAAATGCCTGATATTGTGCGGATGATGGTTGAAGAAAAAAGTAATAAGTAAAAAGTAATAAATTGTGAAATTTGTGTAGGGGCGGGTTTCACTATTATCGTTTCTAACCTGACAATGAATGTGACTAAACCCGCCTTGACCTAGTTTTGATTTTAAGAATTATTGGGCATATCGAAAATGAATTAAGTATGTAGATTGAACAGATAGCAATAGCGGTAACAAATGACCAATAACCAATGACTAATGACGAATAATGAAAATCCTCATGCTCTCTGCTACGTTCCCCTATCCCCCTACCCGAGGCGGAACCCAGGTTAGAACATTTAATTTACTCAAGCACCTGAGTGGGCGTCATGAAATTAGGTTACTGACTCAACGGGCGGATGATGTCACAGATACAGAAATCGAAGCGTTGCAAGAATGGGTGGCGGAATTAGTCGTATTTCCCCGTCCGGAAAAAACCCATTTAAAGGGTGGAGTAGGGGGAAAGTTAAAGCGCTTTGGTCAGTTTTTACAGCAGGGGATTCCTCCCAGCGTCCTCTCGATTTATTCTCCACAACTACAAGATTGGGTTGATCAGTGTGTCAAGGAGAGTAAGGTTGATGTGATTACTAGCGAACATAGCGTTAACGAGATTTATGTGCGTCCAGAGTTTCGAGAACAACTGCGAACAGTTGTCAATATCCACAGTTCGGTGTACGCCTCCTGTCGTAATCAGTTGCAAACGGGTACAAGTGAAAATCTCTGGCGCGATCGCTTGAATCTGCCTCTGCTTTATCGCTATGAACAGCGCTACTGTGCTAAATTTTCTCATATTGTGGTCACAACGGATGATGATCGCCAACAAATTCAGGCATTTAATCCCTCCAGTCAAATTGCCGTGATTCCCAATGGTGTAGACTTTAGCCACTTCCCTTATCGAACTGTTGATCCCGGTGGACATCGCTTGACTTTTATCGGCGCGATGGATAATTTAGCCAATATTGATGCAGTGACGTTCTTAAGTTTAGAGGTATTCCCCACCATTCAACAACGGTATCCAGACACAACCTTAAGCCTAGTTGGCGCACGTCCAACCTCTGATGTATTGGCGCTGGGAAATCGTCCTGGGATTACGGTAACGGGGCGGGTTCCTTCTATGGCAGACTACTTACATCAAGCCACGGTATGCGTTGTCTCGATGCGAACGGGATATGGGATCAAGAACAAAACCATAGAGGCAATGGCTGCGGGCGTACCTGTGGTAGGGAGCGATCGCGGCTTGGAAGGACTTGAGGTTGATAGTCCCAATGTACCACTAAGAGCATTGAGGGCGAACTCGGTTTCCGAGTATGTCGATGCTGTGACTCGCCTATTTGAAGAGTCTCAACTGAGACAGGAATTGTCACAAAATGGACGTCAGTTTATTGAGAATAATTATACATGGGAGCGAGCTGCCCAGCTTTATGAACAAGTCATTTGTGGAAAGTGAACCCCCTACCCCAAATACCCGTGGGTGGGGGCACCACTCTTGCGCCCTTGATTCAATTAGGGCAGAAGGGATTGATAGAGTAGTGAGGACAGCACAGCCTACACAAAGCGCCAACATCTTGAGGGGCGTACAAATAGATGTAATTTTTGCGTAAAGATATCCGCCTCAAGAAATGCTCAATCAATAATTTGTGATCAAAATTTAACAATAAATTATCCATATAAATAATTTATGATTAAAATCTTAAAATGTTTATATAATCAGGTAAAGCTGTTTGATGAAATAGATATAATCCATTAGGAAAATTTAATAAATGCCATCTCAATTCATCATCAATCCCGATAAAAGCGAATTTATGACTATTTTAGCGGGAATCTGAAGCTTTATGAAAATTCTCATCCTTTCTTCCAAATTTCCCTATCCACCCACCAGCAGCGGAACTGAGGTTAGAACATTTAACTTACTCAAGGCGCTCAGTGAGCGTCATCAGATTACCCTGGTGACTCAACGCACTGATGATATTCCAGAGACTAACTTAGAAAAATTACAGGAGTGGGTCGAAGAACTCGTCGTTTTCCCTCAACCCAACCTCTCACAGAGCAACGGCGGACTGCGATCAACAATGCAGCGCTTGAGTACATTCTTGCAACAAGGAACACCTCAGAGTGTCTTGAAGCACTACTCTCCTGAGATGCAGGAATGGGTTAATCAGGCAATCGAGTCAGGAAACTTTGAAGTCATTACCTGCGAACATAGTATGAATGAAATTTATGTGAGCCCCCAATGGCGAGAGAAGTTGCGAACCGTCGTCAATATTCATAGTTCCCTCTATCGGAAGCAGCGCCATCAGTTAGACGGGAAACCAGCGGATAAGCAGCTACGAGAGCAATTAAATTTACCCCTACTGCGCCGTTACGAAGAGCGATATTGCAGCAAATTTACCAATATTGTCGTCGCTACTCCCACCGATCGGCGTCAGATTGAGGATTACGAACCAGAGGGTAAGATCACATTAGTTCCCAATGGGGTCGATTTTAAGCAATTTCCGAAGCGTGTCTCTGATCCTGGAGGACATCGATTAGTGTTTGTAGGTCTTATGGATAGCCAGACAAACATTGATGCGGTGCGTTTCTTCAGCTTAGACGTGTTTCCAGAGATTTTACGACGGTATCCAGAAGCAACCCTAGAAATTGTGGGCGCCAGACCTGTACCTGAGGTGCTAGAGTTGCAGGAACGTCCAGGAATTACGGTGGCAGGTCAGGTGAGTTCAATTGTAGACTATTTGCACAAGGCAACAGTTTGTGTGATTCCCCTGCGGACTAGCTATGGGATTAAAAACAAAACCCTAGAAGCAATGGCAGCAGGAGTGCCTGTGGTGGCGAGCGATCGCGGCTTAGAAGGATTGCCCGTCGATGGTGGAGATGTTCCCCTGCGGGCATTACGGGCGAATGAAACTGCCGAATATGTGTACGCCGTGAGTCGGTTATTTGAGAACCGTCAGCTTCGCAAGCAACTCTCAGAAAATGGGCGATCGCTGGTTGAGCAGAAATATACCTGGAAACGGGCGGGGGAACTATATGAAAAGGTATTGATGGGAAAATGATATCAATATGACCCTTATCCTTTGCTCATTGAGAACTAACACCTCTGTGTCATCAGTGTGACAAAACTCTCCCACCTCCACCCCAATCTCTGCTATAAATCAGTGAAATCAGTGTTTGGGTATGAGTGTAGATTTATTAGCATTTTTTAGGGCGACAAATCCTGGTCAGACGATTAATATCGCTGATCCGGATGATCGCAAATATTAATTAATCAAGAGTTAATTGAACCTGCGATCGCGCAGTTGCAACAGCAGGGGAAGCAGGGGTTAGTTGTGATTGTCGATAACCTGGATCGGGTTGAGGGTCAAACCAAAGGTTGGGGGCGATCGCAACAGGAATATATTTTTATTGATCAGGCAGAATATTTGCAAAAGTTTAACTGCCATCTGGTTTATACCATGCCCTTGGCGTTAAAGTTTGCTGATGAATATGCCCGGTTAACCCAGCGATATAAGGAAGAACCCAAAGTTTTGCCCATGGTACAGGTGCAGCAGGTGGATGGGAGAGTCATTTGTTATTTGTCATTCGTCCTTTGTTTTTAAGGCAAATCGTTCTAACAATTGCTCACGGGAAAGAGTAATGAGTAGGGGAGTTAACTCTTGAGGAGATAACTGTAACATGGGGGCGATCGCACTGGCTAATTCGGGGTTAAGTTCCCCAAATCGTACTCTCAGAAACCGTTCTACGGCTTCTTGTCGTGAGGTTTCGTCTCGCATTGGCATATCGCCAAACCAGAGTAAGAGTTCCTCACGTTCAAGGTTAAATAACAGCCGAGTCAACTCTTGAGGGGGTAATTGTAACATGGGTGCGATCGCGCTCGCTAATTCGGGGTCAAGTTCACCAAATCGCACTCGCAGGAAGTTTTCCGCCATTTGGCGTTGCCCTTCAAGTTTGCCTTCAAGTCTGCCTTCTTGTATCCCCTCTCGCTTGCCTTGTGCTAAGGTTTCTTCTTGCCATTTTAAATAAGCTGGTGATAAGTTCATGAGCAATTCCCTGTCCTGTTCACTTAAATTGTCGCTTTCGTTGATCGTGATACGCCAGTTTGCCAAAATCTGTAAAATTGTCTGCCGATAGGGGTTCTGTTGGGGTAAAGCAACCAATTCATCGATGGCTTGCTTCTGAGTTCCGCGTTTTCCCAAAACCCTTAACCATAGTGTATCTTCAGTGACAGGCAGTTGGTTGATGGCGATTAATCCTGTTTTCAGGAACTCTGGCAGAAAATATACACCGTCTCCCCAGTTTCCTGACTGATTCAGTCTTGCACCAAATCCGTTTAATAATCTTGTGGAACAAGAGGGTGAGAGAATCCACAAGTGGGGCCAATCGGTTTCGGGAAATGAAGTCCGTTCTCGTCTGGCTTTTCGTCGCATTTCACTGCGTACTGAGTTTAACTTGCTTTGGCAGTCGAGTACCTCGGCGGGGCTGGGTGGATTGCGGAAGGGTTCCAATAGACAGGCGGTTGTTGCCATTCGCCCCAGTAATCCCAGGTTTTCGGGTGCTGTTGCTGGTGATGGTGTTGGCACAAACCAAACATCAACTTGGCGGATTTCGGGGGATATTTCCCGACTGGTTTCGACGTTTCCTAGAGGGGCTAATAATTCCTCTAGGTATTGCTTGGCAAATTGATCGTGAGGTTTTCGTGTCATTTGAAGTTAAACTAGCGGTGTATTTGTTCAATTTATCGGGTTGCCCTCTGCTTAATCCCCGATGTCAGATAATGTTGCTGAGAATTTTATGGTAAGTGTTGAAACGATGATGGCGCTAAAGCGCTTACTACGAGCGAACGAAGGAAACGATGTCGCAGCCACCTGATATTACACCGGAGAATCAAACGGAACTTGAGGAACTGGCGTTGGCGCTGGAAGCCTTTCAGGGTAAGTTTTTGCTGATTTTTGCCCGATGTAATTATGACAGTCTGCGATCGCGTCTGATTCAATGCCTCCAGGATTCCTCTTTGGCGGACATTCCCACGATTACGCTAAACCCTGATGATACCGCCCTTTATCAGCGGATTCAGGGAAAATTGCAGGGGGATAAACCGGGGGCGTTGATGGTTTTGGGGTTGGAGTCGGTGCTATCCCTGGAGACGATGCTGGCGGGGGCGGATTTGGTGCGGGAAGAGTTTCGTAAGCATTGTCCGTTTCCGGTTGTGGTTTGGGTGACGGATTCGGTTAAGTTTCAATGGATGCAGTTTGCCCGTAATCTGCAAAGTTGGGGCGTGAGTAGTCAGTTTAATATTAGCCGTGGGGAGTTGGCGGCGTTTATTAAAGGGAAGGCGAATCAATGGTTGGCAGATGGGTTGAATTTAACCGAGGCGGAGTGCATCGAACTGAAGGCGGAATTAGAGGCGGCTGAAGGGGAGTTACAGGTAGAGGATAACGGGTTAGAACCGGAATTAGCGGCGTCGTTATTCACATTATTAGGGATTTGTCAAGTACAACAGGGAGATATTCAGGCAGCGATTCATTACTTTGAGCAAGCGTTGGTAGGTTGGCAGGAATTGCAGCGTTTCGACTATCAAGGCATTGTTTTAAAGGAGATGGTTTATGGTTATTTCTGCCAAATTAATCGGATTCAACCCGTGACAATTCCCAGTCATGAATATAATCAGATTCAACAGAAACTTAAAGACTCTATTCAAGAAGCCTTAACTGCTTTTAATCGGGCGCAACGTCCGGATTTAATGGCGGATTCCCTTGGTGTGTTTGGTCAGGTTTTGCGGGAGTTCCAGGATTGGCAACAATTACAAGAGTTGGCGGAACAAGCATTGGCGTTTGACCAAGGAGAAAATCGACGGGATAAATTGGCGTTGGATTATACGTTTTTGGCGGATGTTGCGTTGGCTGAAGAACGTTGGCAAGACGCGAAGGATTTAGCGGAAGCGGCGTTAAGTGGGGCGGTTGAAACCGCAACTACACAAACGAAACCCGTGAATTTGTTGTTAGTCCGCGCAGGCGGACTTGGTTTGTCTAGCCGCGAATTCCATTCGCCAATGCTGATTAATGGGATTGATGTAGAGCTAATCAGCCGATGTTACTGGATTAAAGCGCGATCGCACGTTAATTTAGGTCAATGTTCTGCCGCGATTGAACAGTTAGAATTTGCCCATGGTATCAGTGAAACCTTATCGAATCCTCGGCTTTACTTAGATATTTTAGCGAATTTAAGCTGTCCTGCGCGGTCATGAATCTGCGGTTGTGAGTGTAACTTTTAGCCCCGATGGAGAGAAAATTGCCAGCGCTTCAGCAGACGGAACCGTGCGGTTGTGGGATAAAAAGAGAACCGAATTAACCGTCCTGCGCGGTCATCAAGATGCGGTTAATAGTGTTAGCTTTAGCTCCGATGGGAAGCAAATTGCTAGCGCTTCAGATGACGGAACCGTGCGGTTGCGACTGGTTGCGGGACTATCTCCACACCCATCCCGATGTCAGCGATATTGATGAGTTTTGTGCAGGGGAATTAGGGAGGATGGAAAAATAAGGCAGAAACCTGAGTCGGGGCGGGTTTAGTCACATCTGGGTGCAACCAAAAAGATGGTCGTGAAACCCGCCCCTACATACTCAACACTCATAAAAATCCGCGAAATCAGTCACCTTTGTAGGTTGGGTAGAGCGATAGCGAAACCCAACTCCTTGGGAGAGCTTGAACATTTTGTGCTTTCCCGCTTCATGCTCCCATGGGAGTGTTTATGGCGAAGACAGCGCAACTACAAACTAACTGAAGTCGTTAAACTCAATATTCTCATAGAGATCAGCAATTTTGAGCTGAAAATCAAACACATTAAAAGACAGGGTAACAGTTGGATCAACATACTCTGACAACAGCCATTGATTCGCCGCCGTTTTCACATAATGTTCCAGATGAATCCTATACTGATCAATAATCAGATATTCCCGAAAGCTGGCAATCGTGCGGTAGGCGACAAACTTACCACTACGGTCATAGTCTTGGGTTGACTTGGATAAAACCTCACCAATAAAACAGGGATTAACAATCGTGTCAGTGCGTCCCGTTTGCAGCTGCAACGGCTTTTCCACTACCATGACATCGGGATACGTATAGAGATTAGCATCGGGAATCCACAGTCGCTGGTCTGTAGCAAAGATGCGATAGTTTTTCCCCCGTAATCCTAATTTCAAGAACGCCGCCAGACCGATGGATAATTCATTATGGTCAGGAGTTCCACCTGTCATTGGAATGATTTCTCCATTGATATAGTCATGGCGTTCTGTGGAAGCCGTTTCAAAGTCTAAATATTCTTCAGGGGTATAGGTTTTTTGCTCAAGTTGAGTGATCATAAATAGCTAATTCTTAATCATTGAATAAGCCCGCAAACCCGCCCGGAGTATTGCCCATTGGTGTCAACTTAAGGTGAAAACTAATACAGGGGGAGCTTTTCACCCTCATCCCCTGACTGAAACATAGGGGCTTTCACCTTCGCTATCTTGTAACGGAACGTCAGGCGTTGATTTATCCTCATGCAAGCGATCTAAAATCTCAATCACTTCTCGCTCAAAGGATACCTGGGCGCGGTTAGTTCTCCCCCCCACATAAAAGCGATCGCCTTTTTGTAATGCCCAAATTTGCGAGTGGGAGACATAGCTCATAATTACACCCACCATGAGCAAACCAAAGCCTGTATACACAATCGGAATGCCCGGATCAGCTTTTATTTGTAAGCCTGTACTGCCAATTAATTCCTTCAGACGCAACGTTACCCCATTCACTTGGGTACTCATTCCAGAACGCACCGTGGAGACTAATTTCCCCTTGGCATCGTACACCAAAACCGTCCCCTGTAAATCTTTTGCCAACAGTGAAGCCCCTTCACTTAAATCCGGTTTCGTTGGTATCCATGTCCCCCAGATGCGCCCATTCCCTTGGATATCCAGTTTCGCCATAGGTAACTGGAATATTGGACTGTTATTTAACTGTACCTGCACCGCTGCGATTCCCCAGTCGGTTTGGTAGAAGGTGACACCTTGATGGCGCAGAGGTTTATTCACATAAATGGTTTCTCTGTCAATTTCTTGTTCCTGATTATCCACCACCGACAAATCGGAATAAAACTGATCAATTCCACCTTCGGGTGTGTAGTCAATCCAGAAGCGATTAACATGAATCCCCCAATCTTGAGGAACCTGAGATTTTGCCCAGGGACCGGCATCAATAATATTTCTGACATGAAAGGTTGCACCACTAGGAACCAGTTCTTGTGCCATAAATCCCGTCATCGCGCCCCAAATTGATCCAGCCAGAATAATCAACATACTGGCATGAACCACAATCGGACCAATCCGCCCGACGATTCCTTTGCGGGCGTAGAGGCTATCTCCTTCTTGAAATACCCGATAGCGCTTGGCTTGTAGCAGTTGGGATAAAGAATTCAGGGAACCCGTTTCTAATTCAGCGCTGAGTGCCAACTTCTGAAACTGACGCGGTTCTTGGTAATAATTCCAGCGACGGGCGGCTTTGAGGGCGGGAAATTGACGAGTAAACGTGCAAGCGGTGAGGCTACTGCCAAACAGAACCAGGATTGACAAAAACCACCATGTCCGGTATACATGGTCTAATCCTAAGAATAGGAGAACTTTCCAGGTTAAGAAGCCAAATAAGGCGGGATCTTCGGGATAATTGGCTTGATAAAAGGCGAGAGATTGACCCTGTTCGATAATGGTGCCACTGATACTGAAAATAGCGATCGCGAGAAGGAGTGCGATCGCGAGTCGTAAATCAGCCAGGAATGATACGATATAACGCCGGAACCAACGTCCGACAGGATTAGCCACAGATTGATTATCTAACGTCATTAAATTAAAAAATTCCCCCAGGAATCCGAGACAGTAGCGAAAAGACACCGAATCCGACTAATAAAGCCCCACTCACGGGTGTAATCCAACTCGACCATTGGCGTACTTCTAATAATTTTTTGATCGAAGCGGTAAATGTACCTGCCACAATCAATGGGGTAACATAACCAGCCGTATAGGATAATAGCAGAACACCTCCTAAAACCCAGTCTTGTGTACTCGCTACCCAAGCCAGTAAGGTTGCCAAAACCGGAGTACTGCAAGGAGAGGCGACTAAACCAAAGGTTAAACCAATCAGATAGGAACGTACCCCCTTGGGCAAATCGGGAGAAATCCACTCCATTCCCCCAAAAGACGGTAATTGCAGGGGTAAGGCTTCGAGTAGGTTTAGCCCCATGATAATCGCAATCAGGCTGACAATTATGGGTAACCCAATACCCACTTGACCATAAACTCGTCCCACCGATGCGGCTAAAATTCCCAACCCCGCTAGGGTGGTTGCCAAACCCAGTGCAAACCAAGTAGATTGAGTCGCAGCCTGTAGGCGTCCTTTGGCTTCATAGCCGCCAATGTAGCCTATTGTGATTGGCAGCATGGATAGCATACAAGGAGTGAGGCTAGTCAGCAACCCAGCCGCAAAGATAATGCCAATGCTTAATGCACTCAGATGGGTAAGCTGATTGCCAACCAGATTATTGGCAAATTGTTCCAGTTGGTACAGTTGAGTTTTAATGGTGTCAATCATGGGCTGGGTAATTCACCGAATGCCTGTTCTGCCAGCATTTTAACGTATACTGCCTGGTGCATTGTAAGGGCTGGAGTCTTTAACGCTGGTTTGATAGCGGCAAATGCTTGACGAACAAATGAATTTAATCAGATTCGTGGAAAAGTTTTCTATGACGCATTTTTAAAATTAGTCCAAGGGTGACTTGTTTCATCACCCAATACAATACAGTCAACACGATAAAAGTGACAAAGGTGACAAACAAGGGACGTTTGGCGGTTAAGTCGTCAACGACGGTTTGGACTAAATCATCGGGTTGTGTGACTAAATCCCAACTGTTAAATCGTTTAAACCGCCCTAAATAGATACCAACCGCAGATAGGGCATGAATAATGAGTTCAGCCGGAAGGGTGAATTTACCCATTCCTTGCTTTTGTAAATAGTATCCTAAATTAATTAAAGATATAACGTAAGCTTCAAACCCAAGTAGAATAACGCTAAGATGTTGAGGAATTAGGACTAAAGTAATAACCCATACGGAGTAGTTACGGCGAACGGCATCAATTAGGTGGATGATATCAGTGAGCAGATAAGGTGCATTGGGTAAGAAGGCAATGAAAACAATTAAACCCGCCCACCACAAAAGGTTACGGTTTCCAGATGAGCGGCGAAAGAGCCAAACGCTTAAGGCTAAGGGGATAAAAGCGAGAAATAAATTCCAAGCCATCCAACCGCTATGACGATGCCACGCTTTCCAGGCATCATTTAGGAGAAATCTGAAAGACATGTTTTTACGGGTATAAGTCTGCTAGGGAATCGCTTATTCACCAGTATAGCTAATGGCTTTAAGACGCCGTGAGTCGTTGTTATTGACTCGCTATCAGCGAACTTTTGTCAATAGACTTAAGATATAAAAAATAAGTTTATAGAAAGCCTGTGGAGATATTGACTTCTCCCCCGGTTAAAACGCGGGGGATTCTAAGCAGATACTTTGGGACGGGCTGAAGCCGCGTCCCGTCGTTTTATCTTTTTAGAGTTCCAGAGGAAGACTCTGGATGGCGCAGTCAAAAACGCCCTACTGACCTTGGCTAGAGCAAGACCTAGCTGTATCTCTACTTTGCGGAGAATGTTAGCAGCACCATTAGCATCGGCGTTGATGAATTCTCCATTTTTTGTGCGATACATTCCACGATGAACTCTTTTCCCACTTGGTTTCCACCCTTCCGGGCCTGAGCCGAATACAGGTAGAAAATCCTTGTCCAGAAAACTCGCCTTCGATGTATAGCTTTCTTCAGTTTCTATAAACTGAATTCCATATTGTTCGCACAATTGTCTGATTCTTTCTTTAAGACAAGTGGTAGGAATTTGAACAAATTCCTGATTATTCTTTTTGCCTAGCTCAATCCCATTCTTGTTGCCTTGATTCCACCCGAAAACAATAGTTCCAATCCGGCAATTTAAGCAGTGATTGACAACAATTCTTGCTGCCTTATT
>NZ_JAVKEW010000150.1:0-9706 GCF_040226375.1 Coleofasciculus sp. G2-EDA-02
AACTTTACCCCAGAAATGGGTGAAAACCGGAGGGGCAACCATACCCCTCCACCCCGAAAGGGGTATGCTTCTTAAACCGCTACCGCGTGTTCCTCCCTGGTCTAAAGACACAGGGTTTCCCACAACGAAGGATTTTTATGAGGATGAGTCCGATGGATAGGGGAAGGGGAATTATGGATGTTCAAAAAAAGATTCGTGTCGATCGCGCTCTAGAGGGACAGGTCATTCTCGTACTCTTACCGGGGGAAGGAAAGCGTCAACCCCCATGAAGTCCCCTTAACACCATTGTTTTAACTATTCAAAAGACTTTGGATAGGTTGGATGAAGAGAATCCGCTCTATTAAACGTATAAATTCCCTATCTTAATTATAATGAGTTTGTCTAAATAAACACAAAATGGATCTATAAATAGACAAGGTTTGACGCATCTAGCTGGGGATCATTGAAAAATGCAAGACATCTAAACTAATGATGTATAACAACCAGAGCTATCATTCGCGTTACCAACCCAAATAAACAATATTATTGTTGCTAATATCCATATAGATAGTGGCTTTATTTTTTTAGATTAGCTGTTACGGCTTGTCTATTTTTCGATAGTCTGCTATGGTAGAAGTGTTCTGAAAAAAAGGACTGTTTCCGACTTTTCTAGTCTCCTTTAGCTAAACAATTCTTCAAGGAGAACGCTGTAACTTTTCAACGCTACAAACTCGCCCAAGCGCGACAAGGCTGGGTTTGATATATCTATTCCCTAAGTCAAAATCTAAAAAATTGATGAAGATAAACATCAATTAAATCTATTCAGACTATAGGGATAAGAAATGATAGTCTAGCATGACGGCTTAAACTCTCAAGTTGAGTTGAGGGCTGGATTAGCGATGAACATGACTGTAACCAGACTTCTCACAAGATAAATGTGTAAATTACTACTAAATGTGTAAATCACTACGAATTTGATTGTGAAGTATGGTTCTATAAAAACAGCCGATCCTAAAGAAAAGATTACCTAAAGTAATTTTCTAGGCTGACTCTCGGTAAACTGAACCTGAAACCAAAAGTAGGAGGAAATACTGAATGGTTGCAGCTACTGAAACAACAACATCTCAATCGTCCAAAGAGCAAGCTCTTATTCTGTGGTTTGAAGAGGTAGGAATTTCAGACATTCCCTTGGTGGGTGGTAAAAACGCCTCCCTCGGCGAAATGATCCGACAACTGACGGCTAAGGGCGTCAGGGTTCCCACCGGATTCGCGACGACGGCTTATGCATACCGTTACTTCATTAAGGAAGCAGGTTTAGAAGAAAGGCTACGCGAACTGTTTTCTGACCTCGATGTCGAGGATATGAGTAACCTGCGAGTCAGGGGTAAGCAAGCGCGGTCTTTGATTCTCAACACACCGTTCCCGGAAGATCTGCGAACCGCGATCGCACAAGCTTACCTGAAGCTGTGTGAACGGTATGGAGTCAGCGCTGAGTTTTGCGAGCGGTTTGAGCCGGAATACCAAGAAGAATGCAAGGAGAAAACCCAAGCCGTTGACGTAGCTGTCCGTTCATCCGCTACGGCTGAAGACTTGCCCGATGCTAGCTTTGCGGGTCAGCAAGAAACCTACCTGAACGTCTACGGTGTCCTGGACGTCTTAGACGCCTGTCATCGCTGCTTTGCCTCCATCTTTACTGACCGAGCCATCTCCTATCGCACCCTCAAAGGGTTTGATCACTTTGATGTCGCCCTTTCAGTTGGTGTGCAGAAAATGGTGCGATCTGACTTAGCCTCGTCTGGTGTCATGTTCTCCATCGACACAGAAACGGGCTTCAAGAATGCCGCCCTAGTCACCGCCGCCTATGGTTTAGGTGAAAACGTTGTTCAAGGTGCTGTCAACCCCGACGAATACTTTGTATTCAAACCGACGCTCAAGCAAGGGTATCGCCCAATTCTCGAAAAACGCTTGGGTAGCAAAGAAATCAAGATGATCTATGACATCGGTGGTTCAAAACTGACCAAGAACGTACCCGTGTCAGAGCCTGAGCAAGTCAAATACGCCATCAACGACGAAGAAATTCTCCAACTGGCTCGCTGGGGTTGTATTATTGAAGACCACTACTCCGAAGTCCGGGGTGTCTATACCCCCATGGACATTGAGTGGGCAAAAGACGGTGAAACCGGTGAGTTGTACATCGTTCAAGCTCGCCCAGAAACCGTCCAATCCCAGAAGTCCAAGAGCGTCCTCAAGAGTTATCAGCTTAAAGGAACCTCCGATGTCGTGGTTACCGGTCGCGCCGTTGGTGAAATGATTGGTCAGGGCAAAGCTAAAGTGATTCTGGATGTCCACCGGATTGATGAGTTTGAACCCGGAGAAGTCTTAGTCACCAACAAGACTGACCCCGACTGGGAACCGATCATGAAGCGGGCATCAGCCATTGTCACCAACCAAGGTGGACGTACCTGCCACGCGGCAATTATCGCCCGTGAGATGGGAATCCCAGCGATTGTTGGTTGTGGTGATGCCACAGGTATCCTCAAGAGTGGACAAGAGGTCACCGTTTCCTGCTCCGAAGGGGAAGAAGGACGGGTTTATGAAGGTCTTGTACCCTTTGAAATCCAAGAAACCCAACTGGAAAACCTACCCACAACCCGCACCAAGATTTTGATGAACGTGGGGAACCCAGAAGAAGCCTTTGGTTTGGCGGCGATCCCCTGCGATGGTGTGGGATTAGCCCGCTTAGAGTTCATCATCGCCAATCATATTAAGGCGCACCCCTTGGCACTGCTGAACTTCGATAAGCTCGAAGATGCCACAGTCAAGCGGGAAATCTACAAGATGACCTACCTCTACGAACGCAAGGCGGACTTCTTCGTAGACAAGTTGGCGCGGGGTGTGGCAATGATTGCTGCGGCATTCTATCCCAACCCGGTGGTGTTACGGATGTCCGACTTCAAGAGTAACGAATATGCCAACCTCCTCGGCGGTCAGCAGTTTGAGCCGAAGGAAGAAAACCCGATGATTGGCTGGCGTGGTGCGTCTCGTTACTACGATGAAAACTATGCCGAAGCCTACGGCTTAGAGTGTCAAGCCATCAAGCGTGTCCGGGATGACATGGGCTTAACCAATGTGATCCCCATGGTTCCTTTCTGCCGTACCCCCGATGAAGGGCGCAAGGTGTTGGCAGAAATGGAGAAATACGGCTTGAAGCGTGGCGAAAATGGACTCCAAGTCTATGTGATGTGCGAGATTCCCAGCAACGTGATCTTGGCTGATCAGTTCAGTGAAGTGTTTGATGGGTTCTCCATTGGTTCCAATGACCTGACTCAGTTAACCTTAGGTCTTGACCGCGACTCCAGTTTGGTGGCTCACATCTTTGATGAGCGCAATGAAGGGGTTAAGGAAATGGTGCGGATGGTGATTGAGAAGGCGAAGAAGAATGGTCGTAAGATTGGTATCTGCGGTCAAGCGCCCAGTGACTATCCTGAGTTTGCCAAGTTCTTGGTTGAGTTGGGTATTGACTCGATGAGTTTGAACCCTGACTCGGTGATGAAGACACTGTTGATGGTGGCTGAAGTTGAAGCACAACAAGGCTAAGTCTTGAGTGTCTAGAGTCTGCGTCCCTGATGGGGCGTAGACTTGGGTAAGAGCGATCGCATTTCCGGTGGGAGGTGCGATCGCTCTTTATCGTAAGAGATAGAATCACTTGTTCGTGGCTCAACCTTATCAACGGAACTCAGGTATAATCTTAAACAGAGCGATTGGCTGTCAAGTCACAGCGATAAAATCATGCATTTTAAGTTTTCACCCAATATCCTGAATAGATTAGGTGAAGAACTGATTCCTAATCCAGACCAAGGAATTATCGAATTGGTAAAGAATTCTTATGATGCTGATGCGACCCAATGTACAGTAGAGCTTATCAATACTGACACAACAGGTGGTTCGATCCTGATTTCAGATAACGGCATTGGTATGGATCTCGCGGCTATTAGTGAGGGATGGTTTGTGCTAGGTCGGTCAAAAAAAGCCGCCCGCGAACCTACGTCTTTAGGACGTCTACCTGTTGGTGATAAGGGATTAGGTCGGTTAGCTGCGTTGAGACAAGGGTCGAAAGTACAATTAAAAACCCGACCTAAAAATGAACCTGAAGTTGAGTATTCTCTGACTATTAATTGGCAAGATTTTGAGCAAGCCTCTGTTGTGGAAGACATTTCCTTCAATGTCCAAAAAGATATGGCTAACTTGCCCCAAGGGACGCAAATTTTAATTGAAAATTTAAACATAAAGTTGGGTCGGCGAGAGGTTAAAAGATTAGCCAGAGAACTTTTATTTTTAGCAGATCCATTTGATAGTGATATTGCTTTCCGCCCTCGGCTGATTGCTCAAGAATTTATTGATCTTGAAAAACAAGTTAATGAATCTTATTTTGATGATGCTGAATATCATTTGAAGTCGTCAGTTAATAGAGATGGAATTGTAGAAGCTTCTGTATTAGACTGGAAGGGTGAATTGCTATTTCAAGCAAAACATAGTGATATTTCTCAAGAACCTTACAAAACAGCACCAGCAGAATTTGAATTATGGATATTTTTGCTAAACCCTCAAAGTTTCTCTACAAAAAAAGCTTCTTTCGGACAGGTTAGAAAATGGTTATCAGAAGTGGGTAATGTTCATTTATACCACAGGGGTTTGCGGGTGAAACCCTATGGTGATCAAGGAGATGATTGGCTGAATTTAAACTATGCACGAGCCAGAAACCCAGAGGTACGTCCCTCAACCAGCACCGTTATTGGTCGGATAATAGTCAATGATCCTAATGATCGGCTGACTCAAAAGACTGATAGGCTAGGTTTTATAGAAAATGAAACTTTTCTGGAGCTAAAGAGGTTTGCCATTGATGTATTGAACTGGATGGCTAAAGAGAGGCTTAAACAAACTGAAAATAAACGACAAACAGTCAAGCAAGAATCGGATCGTGATGTTATCGATGCGAAAATAAATATTGAGAATGTTATCGAAGAAGCAGTGCCAAAGCCATATCGCACCAAAGTCCGAAAGGTGATTCAACAGTACGAAGAGGTAAAAGAGCGTGAAACAAAAGCCTTACGGGAAGATCTTCAACTCTATCGAAGTCTGGCGACAGCCGGAACAACAGCAGCCGTTTTTGCTCATGAGTCTGGTAAACCAGTCACGTTAATCAATAACATAGCTAGAAGAATAGAAAGAAAAGGTCAAGAATTACTAGGGAATGTAAGATATAAAGAATCTTTATCACCACCTGTAGCAATGCTTTATAACGTTAGCAAGTCGTTGCTGAGTTTTTCTAATTTTCCGTTGCGCTTATTGAAACGTGAAAAACGTCGTACAGGTCGTGTAGATGTCTCTGGTACAATTGACGATATAATTGAATTGTTTGAGCCATTTTTAGAAAAAAGCAAAATAGAAATTATAAAAAACAATAGCGATACTAAGGCTTTTATTCTTGGAAGCACCGCTCTTTTAGAAGCAATTATTACTAATCTTTTAACTAATGCAATTAATGCTCTTATTGTAGAAGGCTCTCGTACAGAAGGACGCCAGCTCCTAATCTCTACTGAAATCATCGAAAGTTACGTACAGATCAAAATTTTAGATAATGGTCTTGGGATTAAAGATATAAAGTTAAATGAAATTTGGTTACCGGGTCAAACAACTAAACCAGAGGGTACAGGATTGGGACTAACTATAGTCAAAGATTCGGTTACTGACTTGGGAGGCAAGGTGCAGGCAATTGCTCAGGGAGAATTAGGTGGAGCAGAATTTATTATAGAACTACCACTTGTTGGAGGTTAGCTGTTATGGCAGTTATTCAATCTAATCAGAAAATAGCGATAGTTGATGATGAAGCAGAATTAGCAGAAGCAACTGGCTGGGAAGTAGAGGACGCTGGGTATGAACCCTTTTTAGTCGTCAAGGGACATTTTACAAACGTCAATGATTTAGCATCAGTTATTTTAGAAAATACTCAAGGTGCTATTTGTGATAATCGCTTGACTAATTCTGGACTGGCTAACTTTTCGGGTGCCGAATTAGTCGCTACGTTGTATGATCGGAAGTTTCCATCATTACTGATATCTCAGTTTGTGGAAATTGACACTTCTTTTTCCATTAGAAAATGGAGACAAAAAATTCCTGTATTGTTAAGTCGAGACAAAGCAAATGCGTCAAGTATCACCAAAGGAATTGAAGCTTGTCAACAAGAACTTGGTGGTCATCTGCCAATTACCAGAAAACCTTCTAGAACAATAGTAAGAATTGCAAAAGTTGACCAAGCATCTAATGAACCTGTGGTTGATGCCTTTGTTATTGGTTGGAATCCCCATAAAGCCGTCCGTTTTCCAGCTTCCCTGATTCCTGAGACTATTCGATCTGATGCCTTAATAAAAGGTGTCCGTCTATTTGCTCACGTTAATATTGGAGCTGATAACGCTGATGATTTATATTTCGATAAATTTGAGTTAGCACCTGAGCCAGATGACGATGATGGACTTACCTGAACTTATTATTGTAGATGTTGGTCACGGTAATTGTGCTGTTCTCCGAGATACAGAGGGTGTGGTTGTTATTGACTGTCCCTATGGCAATACATTAAGAGAAATTATTGAGTATAGAGCGATTCAAGACATTTATGATATTTTGATTTCTCATGCAGATGCAGACCATATTGCAGGTATTGTTAATCTGCTATTAGATAAGAATATCAGGATACACAATATTCACTTAAATCCTGATGCCATTAAAAAGAGTGAAATTTGGCAGGATCTACGAATTGCTTTAAAAGATGCCAGAAAACGTTTTGGAACGGTAGTTTCAACGGAATTAACCACAACTAAGACAGGACAGTTAAACATTGGTCAAGTAGATATACAAGTTCTGGCTCCCACACCTGAGTTAATACTCGGCGGTGCTGGGGGAAGAGATTTACAAGGGAGACGATTGACTTCCAACTCCATATCCGTTGTGATTGGCATAGTCCATAATTCTCACCGAGTCGCCATATTAGCGGCAGATATTGACAAAATAGGATTGGAAAATCTGCTACAGGACGAACCTGATATCAGCACGGATATACTTGTCTTCCCTCATCATGGCGGAAAACCGGGTGGCGCAGATGGCAAAGCATTTGCTCAAGAGTTATGTAATTTGACCAAACCTAAGTTGATAATCTTTTCAATTGATCGCAATCGTTTCAATAATCCTCGTGAAGAAATCATAGAAGGGATAAGTGTATCGGTTCCAGAGGCTCATATTTTGTGTACTCAACTATCCAAACAATGTGCTGAAAATCTGCCTAGTTCTGAACCTATCCATTTAAGTCGTCTTCCGGCTAAAGGATGGTTAAAAAACAGTTGTTGTGGAGGAACTGTCTCAGTCCATATAAATGGCAGAAGCACGACTTATACTAAAATTGATTTGCACCAAGCGTTTATTGATGATCAAGTGCCTACCCCAATATGTCGAAAATTCAAACCAAGCTCTCTGTCTGATTCTAGCTAGGGCTTGCTGCAAAAATTGGAAATCCTTAAAAAGAAAGGTTTATACGAAGATTATGAGAGCTTATGGGGGGAACTTCAGGTTACCCTGGGGCAAAATCTGTATATTTTCGTACATTAGGTGCATGATAAGCCAAGACAATCTCTTGCTTCGGCACTCCTTTTTTAACTAACTGATCAGCGATCGCGTCTTCCGTTCCATCATGTTGCACCCAAATTTTGCCATCAATAATATCAACATGGATGGCACAGCCGTAGATTCGAGTGTTGTTATTTTTCCAGCCTAAATTGACAAGCTGATAGTGATCGCCTTCTCGATCGAAAACGGTTTGACTTTTGATCGGATCATTGGCAGAACGCAACTTCGCCCTTGCCCTCAGCAAATCCTGAATTAGTTGACGATACCAATCTAATTTATCCAAGGCATCTTTGGCAGGCATTGCAAACCTTAGTCAGTTAGTAATGGCGTGGCACACCTTATTTGATGAATTACAATTATATCCAGAAACCGTAGGGGCGCATGGCGTGCGCCCGATTCAATGGTCACATCTATCCCACAATTTTAGCTGTGTCAGTCAGTAGAATTTGTTCGGCAAAGCCACAATTCACTATCTTAGCCCTCACTATCTTAGCCCTCACTGGTGCGTTACGCTGTCTTTGATGGGGCGTAGACTGAGGTAAGTGCGATCGCATGTTTTCTGTGAGGAAGTGCGATCGCTCTTTTATCACTAGGCTTGCTGCATAAACCGGAAACCTTTAGTCATTTTTCAGAAAAACCAGTCCACTGTATAGCTCAAAGGCAGAATCCCAGAGGCTTTCTTGACGGCGAAACAGGTCAATGTGAGCAGGTAAACGAGTCAGCATTTCTCGGTAATCGAGAGCAGTTTCGGCAAAGTTGGTGAAATCTGACCAAACTGGGGTTTGAGGAAGCTGGCGGTTGAGAAAATCCCGTAGGTTATTCCAGTTGATTCTATTGGTTGTATGACTTAGGGAAGATGTGGATTTTCCCTGGGTTGGGTGGCTCTTTTGCTGGAGGGATAGCTCAATTCCCTGTTGAAACTGATAATCGCGATCGCACAAACGCAGGATAGTTTTTCTTGTCGGTAAATGCAAGTCGCAAAACTGGACGTAGTCTTGGGTTTGAGTCTTACGCTGTAATTTACCACGAGCGTCGAGATCCACGACTTGTTCAAAAATAGGCAAGCGTCCCTCCACCAGTTGACTCACTTGGGACCATTGGAAGGGGAGAGAACCCAGTTGACCTTGATCATTTTCGCAGACAACTGTAGCTTCCTCCGAACTGACTTGGGAAAAATAATGGACGCTGAACACGTTAAGGGATTGAATCTGCGCCAGAATTGCCCAAAAACAGGGAACTGACCCCTGCTGGAGGGATGACGCATAAAATTTTAATTCGCCAATAGGTCCAACTCGATACAACCGCCAGCCGCGTGTAGGGAGTTGTAGGCGTGCTGTGTAGGGATCAATTTGCATAATCTTCGCCAAAGTTTGGGCGGCGGTGGGTTTGGCTTGGGGTTCAATGGGTTCGAGGATTAAGATGCCAAATTGGGTATTTTGGGGATCAGCCGTGGCTTGAGCTAAAGCTTGGCGGCGTTTTTCTTGTTCCCTGGCTTCTAAACGCCCAAGTCCCTGACGCGCTTGAGTCATAACTTTGGGATGCGTGGTATTTTTGAGTAAGTTGCGGTAGGCGGTTTCTGCGGCGTCTAGCTTACCTGTGGCTTCATGTAAGCGTCCAATATAGAGTCGCACCCAAGGGTTATTGGGTTCTTCCTTGGCTAACTGTTTGAGTAACCGAGCCGCTGTGCGGTAGTCTTTTTGTTTAAAGGCATCAGTAACTTGGTCAAGCATAATCGTCGAGAGCAGGGGGAGCTTGTCTTGACGTTTCGGTGGAACGTCTGGAAACAAGGGGAGCAAAACTTAATACTATCTAATCCTTTTTTACCGGCTATTTACCGTTCAAGCGATGGGTGAAGGCTCCCACGCTCTTTAGCTGGGAGATGAAACCGAGCGAACCGTCTAGGTAGCGAATATATTCGCCAGTCAAATAATTCGGATAACGTTCTACTATTGTGGTAATGTAAATACAAGTCGCGGGAGGGCATTCCGAGACTATAAACGGACGTGGAGAGGGTGTAAGACCTCATTTGGAGGCAACCTTCAGCGAAGCGTCA
>NZ_JAVKEW010000151.1:0-38531 GCF_040226375.1 Coleofasciculus sp. G2-EDA-02
GCCCGTCTCCTTTAGGCACTTGGGGCAAGTTTGACTTGTGCCTGCGGCGGGTACTTTCTGGAAGTATTTGCCCCGCTTAACACAACATTGAGAAAGGATATCTAGGAATTGACCCCACCCCGCATCTAGGCAGTGCTTAGCTAAGAAGCCTCTAGATGGTGCCTTGAGGTTGAGTTGTTCAGCAAATATCATGTCAGCCCAGTCACAAAGGTTATGGGCTAACTCCCAATGGTAGTTTTTTCGGGTGTTTGCTATCCGCTCATGTAGTCGTGCCACCTTCGCTTGTGCCTTGGCGCGATTGTTTGACCCAAACTGCTTATGAGCTACCTTTTTTTGCAGCGATTTAAGCTTGCTTTCTAGTTGCTTAAACGGTTTTGGATTGGGAAACGTTCGCCCATTAGATACGGCGGCAAAATGACTAATACCAACATCTATTCCTATTGATGTACCAGTCGGATTAACTTCCGGTACATCTACTTTCCATTGCAAAGTGAGCTGCACATACCAGCCAGATGCTCGCCCCACAACCCGCGCCTGTTTGATGGCTGCATCTTCAGGTATTGGGCGGGATTGATTGAACTTGACTAACCCAATTTTAGGTAGCTTGACATACTTCCCCTGAATGGGGACTTCCCCCATTGATGGAAATACGAATGACCGCATCTGACCCGCTTTCTTGTACCGTGGGAATCCCCGCCCATTCTTCCACATCCCCTCAAATGCTAACTGTAGCCGCTTCAGGGTTTGTTGTAGCACTTGTGAGTGTACCTGCTTTAGCTCAGGGATACTCTTTTTGGCTTGGGTTAGTGCTACTGCTTGGGAATTATAATTAGGTGCTTCTTTGTCTGCTGGTATGATGTATTCACTTTTGATCGAACAAGCGTTCACCGGACTTTTACGAGAATTAACCCAATCTTTGCGCTCAGTTAAAGCGTAGTTGTATACCCTACGGCATTGCTCTAACCACCCTTCAAAGATGGTTATTTGATCGCTAGTTGGTTTTAGCTTAAACTCGTAAATTAAGGTAAACATTTGCTCGACCCCGGCAATGCTTTCTAACATTATGATACACTATTACTTGGGCGTTGTCAGGATACATTAGACTCGCAACTAAAGTAGAGACGCGCCATGGCGCGTCTCTACGCTGAACGCTCTGCTCGGTTTCATCCCCTGGTTAAAACGCCGTCGTTTTCACCATCGCTATCCTATAATTCTTCCTGTAAAGGAAATACAGGACTCGTTAACGGATTTCCGTACAGTTCTGGGAAAATGACCGAACTTGCTTATACCATTTCTCTAACCCCCGCTTCCCAATACTGCTCGGTTAAGAAAAATTGTTTGTTGGGTAGAGCGCCAGCGTTACCCAACAAACCCAGTAAAACGTTGGGTAACGCTTACCTCAACCCAACCTACCTGCCCTTGTGATCAAGGCTTATCCGAGCCGTATTGCCCCGCTTCCCCTGTTCCCTGTTAAGCAGTTCTTCACGTTTGCCCTGGCAAATAGACTGTAAATAAGCTACCCCTACCCAACTCACTCTCGACTTCAATCCTACCCTGATGAGCTTCCACAATCCGACGAGATAGATATAATCCTAAGCCACTCCCCGATCGCTTGTGCTTTCCTTGGCGAAATCGCTTGAAGAGTGTGGGAAGATCCTCTGGACGAATACCTGTTCCAGTATCTTGAATGGAAATAGTCACCAAAGGGGGTTGACTATCTCCCGATTTTGTGGGATCATCTAAACCTAAATGAACTTCGACCGACCCTTTTTCGGTAAACTTGACCGCATTACCAATTAGATTAGTGAATACACGGCGGAGTTCGAGGCGATCGCCCATAACCCGACAATTGTCTGAATTAAATAAATTGGCGCACTCTCCTAGATTCATGCTTAAAGCTAATCCTTTTTCCTCGGCTAAGGGAGTTAGTTCTTGAACGACTTCCTCAACCATTTCCTGAGGATTTATCGAAACAAAAGTTAACTCTTTAGACCCAGCATCGTGGCGATAAACTTCCAACACCGTATTCACCATCTGGACTAAATGTTGGTTGCTTTGCTGGATAGAAATAATTGCTTCTACTGCTGAATCAGGAAGCTGTCCAAAGCTTCCCCGTTGCAATAAACTCAGCATCCGATCAGCGGCGACTAAGGGGGTTCGTAAATCGTGGGTGAGACGAGAGACGAAATCCTCTCGTTGACGTGCTAGTTGCACTTGTTCATCAATACTATGCTTAAGCCGCAGTAAAGATCGCACTCGTGCTAATAACTCACCCACATCTACCGGTTTGCGAATAAAATCATCCGCCCCAGCATCGAGCCCTTCAATCGCACTCGATTGTTCATAAGCGGTGATCAGCAAAATTGGGATAAAGGGCAAGCTGCTATTTTCACGAATCCGCCGAGTCACCTCATAGCCATCCATTTGTGGCATCATCACATCCAGTAAGATTAAATCAGGAGGTGATTTTTCGACCGTTGCTAGTGCTGAACGTCCATCTTCTACTAAATTGAGTTCATATCCTTCCGTTTCTAAGATGGTTTGCATCAGGAATAAATTATCTGGCGCATCATCAACCGCCAGAATCCGGTCTATTTTTGGCTGAGGTAGATTCATTTTTCATTTATCTATACTTGAAAAGCATCGTAACCCGAAAACGAAAAATATTAATTATACGCAGGTACTTTAATTTCTGTCAACTTCTCCGAATAAGAAGAAATACAACGCGGTAACTCGACGCGAAAAATTGATCCTTCTCCCACTTGACTTTCTACCGTAATATTGCCTTGCATCAGTTGAACTAAGGACTTGGTCATTGCCAATCCTAGACCGGTACCGGGGTATTGACGGGCTATGGTCTGATCCACTTGACGGAAGGCTTCAAAAATATAGTCTAATTCGGCTTGAGACAGACCAATTCCCGTATCCTCAACATCAATGACCACTCGTTGGGAATCAACCTCGTATACATTGATCCAGATCGACCCTGATTCTGTAAATTTAATCGCATTGATGAGTAGGTGTTTTAAGACCTTGTGTAAGCGAGAGCGATCGTTGATGATCGATGGATTATTGAGTTGGATTTTGCTGGATAAATCTAACCCTTTTTGAACTGCCAAGGGACGAACATCCTCTAGGGTTGAATTAACCACTTGAGCGATATTAAATTCTTCAGCTTTGAGTTCCAAAGCTCCGGCTTCAATTTGAGCAAAATCTAGTACTTCACTTAAGAGGGATAACAGATGTTTGCCATTTTTTAATATACATTGTATCATTTTTAATTGGGAAAGCGTTAGTGATCCATGGCGCTGGAGTAGGAGCATTTGGGCAAAGCCAATAATTATATTCATCGGCGTCCGCAATTCATGGGATGTCGTCGCGAGAAACTGCGATTTAAGTAAGGATAGTTCTTTTAGCTGTAAATTTTGACGTTGAATTTGTTGCCGTTGTTGGGCTAATTCTTGATTTTGACGGACTAGCTGTTCATTCGTCTGGCGCAACTGCTGATGAGCCAGTTCAACCTGCCGTTCAGCTTGGTAGATGCGAATGGCGTTTTGCAAAATCCGTCCTAAACTTGTCGGTGATACCTTATCCTGAGACAGGTAGTCTGACGCCCCAGCTTTCATCAGCGCCACCGCGACTTGTTCATTACCGTGAGCAGTGATTACCACTAAGGGAATCTTGACTCCAGCCTTTCGCAGATCCTGCACTAAGATTAATCCATCTTTGTCGGGTAGACAGTAATCTAGAAATACACAGTCAAATGTCTCATGGTCAATGAGAGCGATCGCACTCTTATAGTCACAGGCTTCAACACAATTAATTGACATACCTGTGGCATTCAAGGCTTGACCCACGGCTATGCGATCGACTTCCTCATCACTAATGATCAGAATATTGAACATTACTTTCATTAACCAGCAAAATTAAAGGTCTTTTTTGTCGCCAACGCCAACGCCAGAGCTAACTTGTTGCTAGGGGTAGTGACAACTCGTGGGCATAGAGCAATGGCTCTAGCGCACGACTCAGTTAGCCTGTATTGCCGCCCCTAGAAGGGGGTATGCACTGACATTGAAGACAGTCCAGCCTTTGTTCTAAATTGTATGCCTCCCCCTATCACTTTGGTCTCAGTCGTTAGGCATAATCATGAATTCGCTTTTTAGATAAAATTGAAGCGTCGGTACGTTCGTCCATGGGACTAGCAGGAGCAGTAGATCATATTGCTTAGTACTATCGGTAGATGCAAGTCTGCCCAGGATCTGCCATAGTATGGATTATCTTGATTGCCACGTCGCACGAGCAACCGGATGCTTAATCGATGCCGACAGTAACACTCAAGAACGCCAAGGCAGGAGTTTTCCTGATCTGACTTGGCTCCAGGGTGTTAGCGCCAGGGTGTCAGCGGATCAGGATTCCGAAGTGGGAGCTTGAACTGGGTATTCCCGCGAATTATGTTGATTGAATGATGAAAATTAGCCAAATCCGAGAGAATGCGTCCAATAGTCCCACATCTCTCAGTGACCAAGATCAAACCAATTTGAGTTCTGAAACATTGATGGTGAGTCCTATGCGTGTCGTCCTGATTGAAGACCATAACCTTACGCGGATGGGTTTACAAGCCGCTTTACAAGAACAGGATGGAATTGAAGTCGTCGGAGAAGCGGCGAATGCGACTCAAGGATTGAAGCTGCTAGACACCCTTAAACCCGATGTCGCTATTGTGGATATTGGTTTACCGGATATGGATGGCATTGATCTGACTCGCAAGTTCAAGAGTAATCCGGCGGATAGCCAAGAACCTGAAACAAAGATTCTGATCTTAACCATGCATGATAGTGAAGAGGCGGTACTGGCTGCTTTTGGGGCTGGAGCCGATTCCTATTGCATGAAGGATATTGAGATCGAACAGCTTGTAGAGGCATTAACCGTAACCCAGGAAGGAAACGCCTGGATTGATCCAGCGATTGCCAGTATTGTTTTGCGACAGGTAAAACGAGAGACATCATCTCAGGTAGAGGCGGCGAATCAAGAGCGAACTGTTAAGATTGATGCGGTAGGTCCAGAGTACGAACAAGTCATCGAAGCCTATCCCTTAACCGAACGGGAATTAGAGGTTCTCGAGCTAATTGTGGCAGGAGCGAGTAATGCCGCGATCGCAGAAAAACTCTATATTACAGTAGGCACAGTCAAAACCCATGTCCGCAATATCTTAAATAAGCTCTGCGTTGATGACCGAACCCAAGCCGCTGTCCATGCACTCCGTTCCGGATTAATTACGTGACATCCTCCTACACTGACCCTACGAGTACAGTGTAGGCTTCCTTAGTCGCAGTCTTACGATTGCGCTTCCGGCGTTTTATAGTTGGGAATATGCCCAGCCCAACTTTCTTGATATTAATCGCGGCATTCCAATCTCTGTCCAGCACGAACCCGCACAAACATTCATGAATTCGCACTGATAATTTTTTTTGTTCAACGCGATTACAACAAGAACATACTTGGCTTGTATTATGGGGTTTAATCTTCACCACCGACTTACCAGCTTTTACAGCTTTGTAAGTGAGAATTGAAATAAATTGACCCCAGCCAGCATCATTAATTGATTTGTTTAAACCTGATTTAGCGCTTTGTCTATTGGGTAAATATTTTCCATCTTCATCCTGTTTAGGTTTGTTTTTCCGGGATAAGTTTCCTGGCTTAATGTCCTCCACAAAGAACACTTTCTCGTCCCGGTTCACCAGTCGAGTTGCTGACTCATAATGGAATTGCTTCCGCTTCCGTTGCAATTTGGCGTGGTGTTTGGATATCTTTTTGGCTAGCTTCCGCCGTGATGCCGACTTATGCGGCTTTTTATCTTTGCGGTTAGCCAATTTTTTCAGCTTTGACTCAGACTTGCGGTAGTGTTGCTGTATTGGCTCAATCTCGCCGTCTGAGGCTGTCCAGAATTTTTCCAAGCCAACGTCCAAGCCCAAGGAATTCTCTTTTGTTGCCTCTATTTCTGGTGGCTTCAGGCTCGGTACGGACTTGTCCTCTAGGGTTAGGCTTATATACCAGCCATCAGCCTTGTGGGAAACCAACGCCGCTTTGATATTGAACCCTTCCGGGATGGGGCGATGATAGATAAGCTTAACCTGACCTATTTTAGGTAGGTTTACATAAGTAATATCTCGCCGTGTGTCGCCGTTTTCGCGCCGATGAGGATTAGCAGTAACGCTTAAACAATCCGGCTTTAACTGTGGAATTGAAAATGTCCGATACCGTCGTACCGACTTAAAGCGAGGCTTTCCACTTCGTCTCCCATTTAAATCACCTTTGATGAACCGATTAAACGTATCTTCTACCCGCTTAATTGCTTCCTGGATTACCTGGGAATGAACCCCTTCGTATAAGTCTTTGTCGGATTCCCTTGAGCAATGAGTAGCGCGTTTCTGGGAATAATAAGTTGGCGGGTCTTTGAGTTTGGGTAAATGAGTGATGAAAATCGGACAAGCATTGACTGGAGAGCGATTACCCTCCCACCAGTTAAACCGTTCTTCCAGCATTAGATTGTGTATCCGACATAACTTGTACAGCCATTCATTCAACTGATAAACCTGCTGCTTATTCGGTACAATTCGATACTGGTAGTTCAGCTTAAATGTGTCTTTACTTCGCTTCAATTTTGTCACTTCCCTGGCAGTCTATTATAACAATTACCAGCCAAATAATCAAGATAAATTGGAAATAAATTTCTAAGACTGGCGATTCATCCCACGCTCTAATCTCTGATTGAGCGTGGGATGAATCGCCAATTAAGCTAAATGTACGCGGTGTCAGATCATTACCGATACCTGATGCAGGGCGACCCGATAAGATTAAGGGGTAGGTGGTATTAATTTTGCGCGGCGGGTCGCCCCTGGGCGTGTTTGCCTCATCTAAACTCCACTTATAAGTTATAACTTATAATTAATAACTTATAACTTATAACTTTAAGAAGAGACTTTTTCCGCCTTAGGAGCTTTAACTACAGTTGGCAGGTAAAAGCTAAAACTAGAGCCAACACCAACCTCACTGTTAACCATAATATTACCTCCCATCATCTCACAGAAACGTTGGCAAATCGCTAATCCTAGACCCGTCCCTCCGTACTTTTTCGTGGTAGAACTATCGGCTTGCACAAAGGGCTGAAATATCTTGTCAATCTGCTCTGGAGTCATACCAATGCCAGTATCGGAGACAGTAAAGGCAACCAAATCTGAGCTTTGGTCATCATTCATGGTGTCGGGGATTGAAGAACTATCGATGGTTTCATGTGAAACGATAGATGATTCTCCATTCGCCAATAGCAGCACCTGAGCGTCCCGTTTGAATCCACCATTTTCTTCTCCTCGACTTTCACGAGTAACACTGAGTACAATCGTGCCGTTCTCCGTAAACTTGGCAGAGTTACTGAGTAAGTTTAACAGCAATTGCTTAACCTTAGTTCGGTCAGCGAGCATCGTACCCAGAGAAGTAGCGCAATGAACCTCTAGAGTATTATTCTTTTTCTTGATCAAGGTTTGAACAGTCTTCTGAACTTCAACAATTAAGGTATAAATATCGAAGCTTTCCAGGTAGAGACTCATCTTCCCGGCTTCAATTTTAGAAATGTCCAGAATATCGGTGATCAGATTCAAAAGATGGAGTCCAGAGTCGTAAATTTGCTGGAGATCCGGGACAAAATCGGCATACCCTAAATCCTCGGCATCCTCTCGGAGTAACTCACTTAAGCCGAGGATACCATTCAGGGGGGTCCTGAGTTCATGGCTCATACTGGCAAGAAATGCACTCTTCGCCCGGTTAGCCGCTTCCGCTTCCTCTTTTGCCTTTTGCAACTCAATTTGGGCTAATTTCTCTTGCGTAATATCCCGAACAATCGCTAACACTTCCCGTTCACCACTAACCACCAGCCGTGCTTCAAAATTCCGGCGCTGATCCTCCGCAAACAACTCATACTCGAAAATTTGGATATCTTGAGTCTTTAAGGTTCGCTCGACATAATCTAGACATAATTGAGCCACATCTTGGGGTAAAACATCAGAGACAGGTTGACCAATCCATGCTTGGGATGATTTTAAAAAAGAGTCCCCTCTGGGTGCTTTCAAATCCAGAAAGATACCCTCTTGACTAAAGCGAAACATTAAGTCGGGAATCGCATTGAGCAAAGCGCGATTTTTGGCTTCACTGTGCCGCAAATCTTCAGCACGCTGCTCCAAACTTTCGATTAGGTTTCGCAGTTGCTCGGTCATGCTGTTAAATGCACCGGCTAAAACCGCCAGTTCGTCATTGCTGTCAATGGCAATCTTCTGACTCAGATCCCCTTTCGCCAGACGCTGGGTGGCGGCGGTCATCTGCTTTAAGGGTTCGGTAATCGAACGGCTCAGCAGTAGTGCCACCAGGGTACCCACCATCGCCGCCGCCAGTCCCATGGCAATCCCTTCATTCCGCACCGCCGCCATCTTTGCCTTAAGCGGGGCTGTAGATAGCCCAACACTAACTGCCCCAAGCCGCTGACGTCCCAAAACGACTGCCTTACCCGCAAGGAGTTGGTCAGACTGCCATTTAAACACCGCTTCGGTACTTTCCACCAGCTCTTTGCCTAAGGGATCAGGTTTGACCCCATAGGCTAAAAGATTGCGGCTATAGGCATCCGCTAGCACCCGTCCATCTTTGTCATAAATCTGACCTGCCACTAAGATTTGATCCTCGCCCAACTCTTCCATGAGTTCCTTCATAAAGGACACATCGAGAAAGTAGAGCGAATCTCGGGTGGTGACGACTAGGGTGTCCAGCAATAAGTCAGCCTGTTGTTCGAGTTCGTCCCGAAAAGTTTCTTGCTGACGGCGTAGGGATAGCATAGTAACGCTAGCGACAGCCACAATGACTAATGTGGTCATCGCCAAGGTTATTTTGGTGGCTAGTGAACCTTTTTTTTGGTTGAATCTAGCCATTCCACGTATCGTCCTCCCCTTATTCCTATAAGCGTTGCTTCCTGGCTGGTACATCTAGGCAAACTGTCATTCAAAACAGCATCTGCCCCTTATTTTTTCTCAACCTGTTCATACAACTGGCGCATTTTATCGAGACTTGTTTCAACGGGAAACTCGTCAAACTTGGCAGTTTCCTCAAAGGTGGTGAGTACCTCCTTCCCTTCAGGGGTCTGATCCATTTCCATTAATACTGTCTTAATCTGTTGTACCAATTCCGGGTCCATTCCGGGTCGGACGATGACCAGATGGCGAGCGATTTTCTGGGTTTCAGCCAGAATTTTCAGCGCTTGGCGGCTTTCTGCGGGGATTTCTTCTAGGAATGAGTAATCCGCCGCACCCGCTGCGACTTCACCACTCAAGACCCATTGAATTGTATTCTCATCATCTCCACTGTATATATATCCCACTTCATCGGCGGCGACAGTTTCGTTTTTTGAGCCTTTTTCAACCATGTTCAAATCGTCGTCCAGTAGGGTATTCAGGGGTAAAAAATAACCGGAGGTTGAGACGGGTTCTTCAAAGGCGATCATTTTTCCCTTAAGATCGGCTAAGGAGTCAATGTCGCTCTCTGCCAAGGTAAAGATCACGCCATAGTATTCGCCTTTGCCGCTCTTCCAGCGGCGCAGGATGGGTGTGGCTCCTGATTTATCGCTGACAATCATGGCAGGGTAGGGACTGTCTACGTAGATATCGACTTCGCCTTCTTTGAGCATGCTTGCCATCGTATCTAAGTCGGGGGCAACTTTTACCTCACCCACACCAATGCCAAATTTTTCTAAACGGGCGGCTAAATAGTCTGCCATGGGTTGGAACTGCTCTATCTTGGCGGCGGCGTTTTTGTTCACGTCGGCAATGACAAGGGTTCCAGTCGCGGTGGATTGGGGTGCTGGCGTTGATGTGATGGTTGTCGTTGTCTCGTTTGCACCACAGCTCACGAGGGTGGTGAACAGACTCAGCAGGACAACGTCTTTCAAAAATTTTGGCAACATTTGTTTAACTCTCATTTGTAACAAATTGTCATTGATAACAGTGTGGTTGTTTTGCCTCAGCTTCTGTTGTCAGATGAGACGGGAAATGCTTCTCCAGTTTTCAGATATTGGGATACCTCTTTGTCTTTAAGATTATTTTGTCGGTTCTCTGGATACATATCAAATTTTGACAGATTTGTTCATAAAGATTCTGTTAATTTTTTTGGTCTTTTCTTTAAAGAGTTGATGAACAAGTCCTAAAACTCTTTCCTAATGGTTATTTATGTAAGACTATGCTAAATGAGTGCATAACTATAGTAGTTTAAGCTGCCTCGGAAAGCTAAGTTTTGTAAACAACTTGCTCCTTTAGCGCTAGGTGGGAAGCGTGAATGGGTTTTTCGGTGTTTGGCAAACAGTTGGTGTTCCTTTCGGTGCGATACATTAAGAAGTGTAAAAAATCAGCCGTTTTCACTCACATCATCGGCAACGTAACTTTACAAAGCGTAACTTTTTTGGGTAAATTCTACCCACCATCCTACTTATCCCTATCGACTGCATCCGAATCAGGAGGTTCATCACCCATGTCTCGGCGTCAAAATTTACCCATTCAAATGCCCAATATAGTTCAGTCAACCCTACAGTCAGCCGTCTTACTGAGTATGGTAGCGACACCAGCCGCCGCCGTTAATCTCAACCTGACACCCATCGGTTCCTTCTCCACAGGTATTTTCGCGGAAAACACAGCCGAACAAACGGCGTATGATCCGATCACTCAACGGCTGTTCGTGACCAGTTCCGGTCAAAAACAGATTGATATCCTTGATATTAGCAATCCGACGAATCCGTCGTCGTTTCTGGAACAACCCATCGACGTTTCTGGATTTGGGTCACCTAACAGCGTCAGCTATAGTAACGGTATATTTGCGGTCTCTGTCACCAATCAGATGCCGCAAAATCCCGGTAGTGTCTTGTTTTTTGACACAGAGGGGAATTTAAAAAATTCAGTTTCCGTTGGTTCAGTACCAGACTCGCTCGCCTTCACCCCAGATGGCACTAAGGTTATCGTGGCTAATGAGGGTGAATTGAGTGATGATTACCCAGATACTGATCCAGAGGGTTCGGTCAGTATCATTGACCTGAGAGATTTTAGCGTAACCACGGCTAACTTCGATAGTGTTTCTATACCGGACAATGTTCGCTTATTTGGACCCAACGCGAATAACCCGTCTCAAAATCTGGAACCCGAATTTGTTACGGTGTCCCAAGACTCCCAGAAAGCTTATGTCACCCTACAGGAGAATAATGCGATCGCGGTTGTTGATATCGCCAGTGGTCAGGTCGAAAAAGTGATCGGGCTGGGTTTTAAAGATTATAGCCTACCAGGAAATGCCTTAGACGCCAGCGATAAAGACGGTAAAATCAACATCACCAATTACAACAACCTGTTCGGGCTGTTCCAACCCGACGGGATTGCCTCCTATATAGTAAACGGTCAGACCTATCTGGTTACCGCTAATGAAGGCGACAGCCGCGCCTTTGAACAATTTAGTGAAGAGGTGAGGGTAAGCGACCTAATCCTTGACCCACAAGCGTTCCCCAATGCAGCAGAACTGCAAAAGGATGAAAATCTAGGTCGTTTAAAAGTCACCAATACCCTGGGTGATACAGACGGAGATGGGGACTTTGACGAACTCTACACCTTTGGTGGACGTTCTTTCTCAATTTGGGATACAGACGGGAATCTCATCTTTGACAGTGGGGATGCGTTTGAACGGATTACGGCGGAGTTTTTACCAGAATTCTTCAACTCTAACGATGAGATCAACAAATTTGATAACCGCAGTGACGATAAGGGTCCTGAACCTCAAGCCGTGACGATTGCTCAACTGTTTGGTCGCACCATTGCCTTTATTGGTTTGGAACGCATTGGTGGCATTATCAGTTATGACATCACTGATCCATTCAATCCCTTCTTCCTAGATTATGTCAACAACCGCGACTTCTCCGTTGATTTTAACCTAAACGAAAAAGGATACCCTGATCCGACAGCCGAACAGTTAGCCGCCGTCGGTGATTTGGGGCAGGAAGGGTTAGTGTTCATTTCGGCTAAAAACAGTCCCAACGGCAAACCCTTGGTGGTTACTGCCAATGAAACCAGTGGTACCGTGAGTGTCTTTGAAGTTGAAACCGTACCAGAACCCAGTTCTGTATTGGGTTTGTTACTGTTTAGTTCTTTCGGCTGGCTCGAACTGACTAAAAGGCAGACGCCAAACAACTCCTGCAGATGAGGAAATTGAAGGATTAATCTAGGAGTAGAGACGTAGCAGGGTACCTCTCTACTCCTTCGGATATCGATTAATTTCAATCAAAAGTACTAATTTAGACAAATTTAATTTATTTACTTGGGTAGAAGCGAAGCTTGAGAGTAAATTGATAAGCTAAACATAATAGTTCCATAGACACAATAAACATTAAGGAGAGAAGAGATTCTATGAATATTATTGCTTGGCTTGTATTAGGTCTAATTGCAGGCGCACTGGCTAAACTGATTTATCCGGGACACCAAGGTGGCGGAATCTTTGCCACCATTGGCTTAGGAATCCTCGGTGCTTTCGTGGGAGGATTTCTCGGTAAAGTCTTGTTAGGCTCTTCTAGCGCAGCAGCAGCAGCTTCAGGGGCTCTGAGTATTGGTAGTATTATCTTTGCCGTTCTCGGTGCCTTGCTGTTGATCTTCATCTGGGGTTTAGTCACTCAGAGATCAGCTTAGTGCAAAAAGGCAGATGGCATAGGGCAGAGGGCTTCCAGGAAAGGAGCCAGGATAGAAGGGAGGAGGAAATGATAACTGTTTAGTTCCGGTCAACAACTGTAAAATCGTTGTAATGCGAGCATCTCGCTCGCTACCCATTCCCAATTTAAATGCGTGACAGCTTATTCCTTGTTCCATGCCTATTTTTGGGCATTGTGGAATTTATCTTATTTATTTAAAGATTTGTTGTTTTGCCAAATCTGCCAGGTTGCGCCAACAGAAGCACCAACGCCTGCTAATAAACCCATTCCCATGCCTTCAACAGTGTTCATGAGTGGATCTTCCAACAAGCACTCGTCTGTCGGTGTGGCGACTCCTAAACACTGATTCAGTTCGGCTTGAGCCGCAGTACCTCCCAGGACGAGTCCTACAGCACTACAACTTACGACAAATACCCCAAGGCGATTAATTTTTCTATCCATAGATAGATACATTAGTTACTAATTTGCCCTATCCTAACCTACCCCAATGATTATTGGAAGCCCTTGGCGGCTTTCTTTTTCCGCTTACCTTTGGATTTGGATTTGTGAACCTCAGCGACAGCCGACTCAAAGAGATTGTGCAGATGCAGGGGAACGCTAGCAATTTCTGGGAGTTCGGGTTCTAGGGGTTTATGAAATTCCTGGTGCAGTGTTGACTCTAAATCTTGCTTAAGATTAAAATCTGGACGATCTAACAGGGTTTGTAATACCTTCTCCAGTTGAGTGGGATAGTCCTCGGCTAGCTGTTGCCAGATAAACAGGTTAATCTGAGGATCATTTAAGTATTTGTGGACTCGTTGTTCAGCATTAGGATAGGTTTGCCAGTCTTCAGACTCTAGCATCTCCTGGAATTTGGAGTAACTGGGGAGAAACATTTGACCCCAACGGGGATGAGAAAAAACCGTAACCTGTTCAGCATTGCGGATATCTTCTGGTAAATCCACCTTGGGTGTCATCATCGGGGATTTGGCAGCATTATCCAACATATTGGTCACTGCTGTAGCGTCTGCACCTGCTTCTACTGCTGCTGTTTTGATGTCCTCTTCATCTGTACCCGCATCTTGGATCATCTCTTTGAGAGATTTCGATGGATCAATCCCAGCCGCCGTTAGACGTTCCTGGGTCATTTTATCCCGCAGTTGAGCTAGTTTTTGATTAAGCTGGTATCCAGGGAGGGTGATGCGATCGCGTCCAAAAAAGTCTACAAATGCCTGATGATAGGTGGCGACAGACTCCCACGCTTGTTCTAATAGTTCGGGCGCGTCACGGTATAGGGCATTTTTGTAGTTGTGCTTGAATTCCCCAATGGCTACGGCTAGCTTCGGCTGACTTAAGCGCCCTTTGGAAATGATTGGACTAGAAATCATCCAGTAGGTATCGGTGACAGGGGCGAGGCGAGTGAGTAAGATGTCCCCAACCTTAAACCGCTGCATTTGGTCTATGGTGGTGGGATGAGTAGGTTTGACGGTGTAATGCTTATCCGTTAGCCAATTTTTCAGTTCAAAGCCATCGGGGAGGATGTGGGTGAGTTCAAACAAGCCGATAAAGCTACCTCGCCAGCGGTTCAGCAGCGTGCGATCGCTGGGTGTTAAACTGGGATGTTGTTCCAGGAACAGATCCAACGGTGTCTGATTTCCCACTTCACCCTCAGTTAAGAAGGTATCAATCACCAAGTTGCGCTGGTTGATATCGTAGGGTTCTCGCGTCAACTGATCAGCCGCATACTGTTCTAAGGCGACGGCTAACTCTCCGTCTGCTTCCAGTACGAAGTCAGTTAGGGCTTGTTTCAGGTCTTTGGCTTGCTCTAGAATTGCATCCACAGATGTGTAATCATCGCTCAACCCTACTAAAGTACAGCAATTAAGATTTAAATGCCTCTGTTATTGGGAATATACGCCACGTTTTAAAATTGATCCGTATCCAATATTTCCATTGAAACACCGTTAATGACTCATTCTACTGACATTGCCACATTAGCCCGTTGGATGGCGGCTGACTTTAGTAACCAACAACAAGCCTTTGACAATCCGCCCTTTTACGCCCACATCCGGGTGTTTATGCGTCCTCTCCCCTCGTCACTCCTAGATGGAGTCAGTTTATTTGTCGAACAAGCCTATGACTATCTTCTCAACGTCCCCTACCGCTTACGGGTGTTGAAATTAATGGTTGTTGGGGATCATATTGAAATTGAAAATTACACATTTAAAGAGCCAGAAAAATTTTACGGCGCTTCTCGTGATCTTAACCGCCTGCAAACCTTAACCGTTGACCAGCTAGAGAAACTTCCTGGCTGTAATATGATTGTGGAATGGACAGGGAAAAGCTTTCAAGGAAAAGTTGAACCGGGTAAAGCCTGTAAGGTTTTTCGCAAAGGCAAAGAAACGTATTTGGATAGCACGTTTGAAATTGACGAAAATCAGTTTATCAGTCTGGATCGGGGACGTGATCCTATAACCGATGAACATATTTGGGGTTCCATTGCTGGTCCGTTTTACTTTGTCCGGCGGGCGAGTTTTGCCGATGAGGTTAAGGTTTAAGGAATCGGTTAAAACTGAGGTTGAATATCGTTGATTTAAGAACCATTAAATAGAGGTAGGGACACGACAATGTCGTGTCCTTCTTATAGATGTCAGGTTGAACTGTATCATTTAGTTTCTGGAATTAGCTGATCGCAAATCCCTCGATTACGATAGAAAGTAGGGTCAAACAGGCGATCGCACCAGCCGATCTCAGTTTTTGCACCGTTTGATGAGCCACCCATCAAGAACCCAAAAATCACCCTCTCGGAGGATGCCATGACTGCCACCATTTCTCTTGTCATCACCACATATAATCGAGAACGTTACCTCGGTGCAGCCATTGACAGCATACTGGCACAAACTTGGGGGGATTTTGAGTTAATTGTATGGGATGATGGGTCAACGGATGGATCAGTTACGATTGCCCAAGACTATGCTAAACGCGATCAACGAGTCCGGGTAATCGCCGCTGAACATCTTGGACGAGTTGTTTCACTCCAACGTGCGATCGCGAAAACCACGGGTTCCTATATCGGTTGGGTGGATAGCGATGACTTCTTAGCCCCCACCGCGCTGGCGGAAACCGCCGCGATTCTGGATACTCAGCCAGATGTAGGGATGGTTTACACCGACTACTTAGACATTCATAAAAACGGTAAAGTCATTAGTTACGGACAACGCTGTCGTGTTCCCTATTCTAAACAACGACTGCTGACAAACTTTATGACGTTCCACTTCCGGTTAATTCGTCGCTCTGTTTTCGATAGAGTGGGTGGAATTGATCTCCAAGCTGAATATGCAGAAGATTACGATCTGTGTCTACGGTTGTCCGAAACGACAGAAATAGCCCATATTTCCCAACCTCTCTATTATTATCGCAGCAACCCCGACAGTCTTTCTTATCAGAATCGAGTACAACAAATTTCCCATTGTCATGCAGCCATGAGACGGGCGCTGCAACGGCGGGGATTGAGCGATCGCTGGGAGGTGGATTTACACACAAAAAGGACAGGCGCAACAATACAGGCGCGGTTCGCATTGAAACGCAAAACGCCGCTTCTATCCTCAACTTTAAAAATTGCTGGCTTATCTCTGGCAACTCTTTCAGGGGTGGCTATGATTGGGCAAAAAACAGTCCAAGCTCAATCGATTACACCCGCTAATGATAGCACGGGGACAATTGTCACGCCCGCAGGCAATCAAATCAACATCACAGGCGGTTCTCAATCAGCAGATGGCACAAATCTATTCCATAGTTTTGAAAGTTTTGGAGTTGACAATGATCAGATTGCTAACTTTATTTCTGAATTAACGATTAATAATATATTGGCAAAAATAATTGGCGGTGATCCCTCTATAATTAATGGGCTCATTCAAGTTACGGGAGGCAACTCTAACTTGTTTTTAATGAATCCGGCGGGAATGGTATTCGGAGCAAATTCCCAATTAAACGTGCCGGCATCCTTTACCGCAACCACAGCAACTGGCATTGGCTTTAATGGAAGCTGGTTTAACGCATTTGCCAGTAATGACTATACCAACCTAGTCGGAAATCCCAATGGTTTTCGGTTTGAAACCTTACAGCCAGGAAGTATCATTAATACGGGAGACTTAGCTGTACCAGCCGCCTCGAATCTTTCCCTAATTGGGGGAACAGTTCTGAGTACGGGTACGCTGACAACCCCAGAGGGAAATATCACTATAGCCTCAGTACCGGGAACCAGTCGATTACAAATTAATCAAGCTGGACAAATCCTGAGTTTACAAATTGAACCGCCGACAACTAACCAAGGGAATCCAACACCGATTACACCTCAGATGTTATCTCAACTCCTGACAGGTAACGGTGTAGATACTAATTCAGACGTGACAGTTACTCCGGAAGGACAAGTTCAACTCACCAATTCAGGTACTGAAGTCCAAACTGGTGATGTCGCCGTTAATCAAATCAATGCTGGAACAGCTACCCTTTCAGCCCAGCAAAATCTGACTCTCATCGAGAGCCAACTTAGAACAAGTGGGGATATGAATCTTCTCGCTAACAACACAGTCTTTGTGCGTGATAGTGTTGAGAATTATTTTATTGCCCAAGCTGGTGGGAATCTTTATATTCGAGGAAATCTGGGCATTGATATCTTAGCGCTGAATCATCTTTACCAGACTCCCTTTGTCAGTGGAGGAAACCTAACTTTAGTCAGCGATGGAATTATTTCTGGAGATGCTCACTTTGCTAGTGGTGGTAGTTTCTCAATTTTAAACCTGTTGGGTAATTCAGGGATATTTTTAAGTAAAAAAGACCCAATTATTAGTGCTCTTGGTGACGTAACCTTCGGTGATTACACGGGAGTTTCGCTAAAAATAGAAGCGACAGGTAGTATTTCTGGGGGAAATATTACGATTACAGATGCAGACTTTACGATCAGTGAGAGTGGAGATCCCGATAGTGATATATTAAGCAATCAACCTGCGCTGATTTTACGAGCAGGTTTGGATACATTGGATAATCCGGCAAATGTTCCTATAGATGCGGGAGAAACTTCTTTTGATTCATCAGGAGAACCATCGTCCCCTGGCAATGTAACGGTTGGCGATATTGCGGTTGGTATATTTGATTTTGGTGAAGGAGTTGACCATTATGGTGGTCCAGTCATTATCGAAGCGAGTGGAAATATTACCACAGGTGCGATTGATTCCTTTAATGATGGCTCTAGTGAGTTAGACGCGGGAAGTGTCACTTTAGAGGCTGGCGGAAATATCGAAACTGGAAATATTAATGCCTCTGGTTTTTTTATTAATGGTGGTAATGTCGAGTTGCGAGCTGATGGCACGATAAAAACAGGTGCAATTAATTCCTCGACGGAGGGGTTTGATGATACTTCAGGTTCTGTCATCTTAGAGGCTGGTGAAACTATTGAGTTTACCACTATAGATACTTCTGCGATTGGTCAAGATGCTGGAGATGCAACGGCTGGAAATGTAAGCATTATCGCTAATGGAGTTATCCAAGGAACGGGATTACTGGAGGACAAAACTACAACTATCCTAACTTGGGCAAGTAGTCCATTTGGTGGGACTACCCAAAATGGTTCTGTTAAAATCCAGCATGATGGCGGCTCAGAGAATGTACCCTTTGTTGTTGGTAGTTTAACGACTAACGGTTTAGCTGGCAGTATTGATACTGGTGGCGAGAATTCTTTATCTTCCGGCTCATTTCCCGTTCTCCCAGAAGGCGGTGATGCAGAGGGGACACCCAACGGTATTACTATCACGTCTGTTAATAGCTCACCCGATTTAACGCTAAATCCCACCCTACCTGACACAGAAGAAAATCAGCCGATTACTTTTACTTTTGACGATTTACAGGCAACTCTAGAAGATGAGAATGGTGATACGAGTTTGTCAATTGTTATTGATCAAATTAATGCCGGTATTTTGACAAAAAATGGTGTCATCCTACAAACTGGAGACACAATTGAGGCAGGAGATACATTGGTATACACCCCGCCAACCGATGAGATAGGCGACATTCCAGCCTTTACCATTGTAGGGAGCGATCGCGTGTCCTTCTCTGAACCGCAACAGGTTAGTATTAACGTTGTTGAACCACCACCGCCACCACCACCGCAAGAGGAGGTCATCGAAATTTCACCGACTGCCCTAATACAAAATGAAGTAGAAGAGGAGATCGCATCGTTCTCACTTGTCCAACCCATCGCATCCAATCGCTTAAGCACTCCCATCAAAAGCGAGGCAGAAGCGCGTCAAATTTTAAATGAAATTGAACAAGCAACTGGGGCAAAACCTGCACTTATTTACGTCAGCTTTGCTCCTACCGAAATTTCAGAAAACACAAACTATACAGGATTAGAAACAAATAATACCGAGGCATTTGATACCTACTTTAATCGCTCCGGACCCCATGTTACGATTACCCCTCAAGATAGTGATCAACTAGAACTGCTGATCATCTCCGCCAAGGAACCTCCGGTGCGGCGACGCATAGCTGGAGTAACCCGTGGGAAAGTCTTAGAAGTCGCTCAAGAATTTCGCCGCAACGTGACTAGCGTAACCATTCCCCGTGACTATCTCACCCCCTCTAAACAGCTTTATCAATGGCTAGTTGCTCCCCTAGAAGAAAATTTACAAGCCCAAGAGATTGATAACCTCGCTTTCGTCATGGATGGGGGATTACGCTCTTTACCTGTCGCGGCGCTCCATGATGGTGAAGGATTTCTCGTCGAACGCTACAGCGTTGGCTTAATGCCCAGTCTATCGCTCACTGATACTCGTTATGTGGATATCCGAAATGTTAGTGTCCTCGCCATGGGTGCTGATACATTCCAGGAGCTGAACCCGTTACCTGCTGTACCCTTAGAATTAGCCGCGATCGCAGGTTCTTTGTGGCAAGGTAAAGCATTTCTCAACGAAGCCTTTACTTTAGAAAATCTCCAGCAAATCCGCTCATCCCAACCCTTTGGAATTGTCCACCTAGCCACTCACGGCGAATTTCAATCGGGTCAACCCTCTAACTCCTATATCCAGTTATGGAACCAAAAACTCAGATTAGATCAATTAGGGAAACTCGGATTAAACAATCCCCCCACAGAACTGTTGGTACTCAGCGCTTGTCGCACCGCCTTAGGCGATAGAGAAGCCGAATTAGGGTTTGCTGGATTAGCCATACAAGCCGGAGTCAAGTCCGCCTTAGGCAGTCTCTGGTATGTTAGTGATGCAGGTACTCTAGGATTCATGACCAGCTTTTATGACCATTTGCAACAAGCCCCGATTAAAGCCGAAGCCCTGCGGCAAACTCAACTTGCTATGCTTAAAGGTGAAATACGGTTAGAGGAAAAACAGCTAATTGCTGGGGATTTGCGGATTCCATTAAACCCAAAACTCGCCAAATTAGGAGATCAAGACTTTACCCATCCTTACTACTGGAGTGCTTTAACCCTGGTGGGTAGCCCTTGGTAGATACATCGGTCAAGCAACTGAGTTAAGTACAAAAATTTATCCCTCATCCTTTGCGGTTGGCTGACTGACTGGATCAATGCTAAGACTGATAAGGATACATAGTTCTCGGTCAAATTGCCCAGACCAATCTCTAAGTGTGTAGGGTAGCAGAAGTTTTCCTGTAGGGGCGGGTTTTACCAATAAGGTTGGGCAAAAAACCGATAACTTGACTAAACCCGCCCCTCTCACGGAAGCAGAGGAATAATTTTGACTGGGGGGTATTTTGCGCCAAGCTGCACGAGTAAACTTGTGCCAAAACTCGATCCATAAATACGGTAGACTGACAAAAAAACATGGGCAGAAAAATTGTCGGAATGATTAGTAGTTATCATGGACTTAATCAAGCGGACTGGCTATGGCAACAAACGCCAAACCCTTGTGGAATCTGGGACAAAATTCAAATGCTCTCCCAAGCCTCTGAGCCTGATTTTCTGCTGATGTACCAATATTCGTTTCCCCAACCTCGCCCTAAACTGCCGTGGTGGAAAGGTTTACGCCAAAAAAAGAGTTCAAAACCTGATGTAGCCTCCCAGTTACGCAACGTTCCCAAAGAGCGGATAATCTACTTATTACGAGAACCGCCCCTGGAAAAAGTTGTTCAAACTAATCGGGCAAATTATGAAGCCGCGAAAAATTATTGTGGTTACATTTCAGGTCCGGATGATTTTGCCCCAACGCCTGATTATATGCCCGCGATTTGGTATCACGCTAATTCTTTCCGAGAATTAAATGAAATGATACCACCGGAAAAAATACATACTTGTAGTTGGATCACCTCAGGAATCGATCGCACCGCCGAACATCGTAGACGTTTAGCGTTCTTAAAATCATTACGGGAGAGTGGATTTGAGTTTGACCTCTATGGGCGCGGATTACCCGACTGGGCGCAGGCAAAGGGTAGCTTGAAAAACAAATGGCATGGCATGGCACCTTACTACTATAATCTCGCGATCGAAAACTATGCCGGGAATGATTGGTATGTCAGCGAAAAACTCTGGGATGCTCTACTCGCCTGGTGTTTACCCATCTACTATGGGGGTTCAGCGGCGGATAAATTACTGCCACCCGGAAGCTTTTTGCGGCTCCCTAGCTTAGATGAGCAGGGCATCGCTTATATTAAAGAAGTAACCTCAACCCCAGATGCTTGGTATGAAGCCAAGGACGCGATCGCACAAGCCAGACAAATCATCCTACATAAACTCAACCTCCTGAACTGGTTATCTGATTTTGTCGCTAAATTTGATTAAACACCATGGACGGAATTTGTACCCTAGCCAGTGACCCAGTTTACGACCAACTGGTTGCCTTACTCAACAGTATTGAGGCAATTGTCGGGTCACAAATGCCTGTCTGTGTCTATCCATACAACGACAACACAACAAAAATTGCGGCTGAAATTGCCCGTCGCCCCAACGTCCAACTCTATGATAATGTTGAGTCCATCCAGCGCTGGGATCAGTTTGCTCAAAAGGCTTGGGATAGTCATCCCACAGCCCACCAACGTTGGCGTCAAATTGGCAGTAGCGGTTATCATCGATTTGGCACCCATCGGCGTTACTGTGCCTTTGATAGACCCTTTGATCGCTTCCTCTACATGGATGCGGATACATTGCTGATGTCGCCTGTCGAGTTTATCTTTGCTAAACTTCAGGACAATGACTGTGTGGTTTATGATTTTCAGCACAAAGATTTAACTCATGTATATAACATTGATTCGCCCAAGCTAACGCAAGTATTCCCCCCCGAAAGACTAAAAACAGAAATCTTTTGTTCTGGTTTTTATGCGTCGAAACAAAATCTATTTGATCAAGAACGACGAAACTGGATTATTGAGCAACTCGAAGCCGGAGATGCCGAAGTTCTTTACCCCATGGCACCGGATCAAACTCTCCTCAACTACATGATGATGCGACCGAATTTATCGATCTATAATTTTGCTTTAGAGTTACCCAAGGACAAAAGAACGGGATGCTGTGTAACATCAGCCCACTTTCAAGAAAAGGAAAATATTCTTTATGACAAAGGCAATCGACTCACCTACATGCACTACATTGGGGTTTCTTCCCAATTAATCGCTAAAGTTTGTGCTGGGGAAAACTTTGATTTTCCTTATCGAGATTTGTTTTTACATTATCGCTATCTTCATGAACCAGAGAAAAAGCCGCAATTGACGACTCAACCCAAACCTTATAATCAACCCCCTAGTTTATCTCAGCGAATCTTGAAGAAGTTGAAATTATCTTAACTAAACTCCAAAATTCATATAACTAAAGAAAATGACCAAAAATCGCGGCATTTATATTACAGCAAATGACAAGGTAATCGAACAGGCGATCGCGCTGCTCAAAAGTATCCGCTTCCATGATCCTGATACGCCGATTTGCTTAATTCCTTATGATGATAAATATCAAACCATTGCTAAAATATTAAAAGAATCCTATCAGGTAGAAATATATCAAGATTTAGACTTTATCGAACGTCTTTCTAATCAGTTATACGAAATATTTGGCAAAGGATTTTTTGCTCGCCCAAATCAATTCCGCAAACAAGCTTGTTGGTTTGGTGCTTTTGAGAAATTTATTTATATCGATACGGATATTGTTGTCTTTGATAAAATCATAGAGACAACCGACTACTTAGATAAGTATGATTTTATTTGCTATGACTATCAACATAGCGGTGGAATCAAAAATGTATTTACGCCAAAAGTCTTAGAAGACGGTGTATTTAGCGAAAATGATATTCAGGATATGTTTAATGGCGGGTTTTGGGGAGCCAAGAAAAATACGATATCTGAGGAAACGCTATATCAAACATTCACGGAATGTGCTTCTCATCCGGAATACTTTGACTTTTCCCAAAAAACCTCAGATCAACCCATCATCAACTATATGATATTAAAGCATGTTCCCCAGCGGTTTAATATCGTGCGCCGCCCCGGTGGTGCGCCAGGAAGTTGGGCGGGTAGTAAGCATTTTCAAGTTCAAGATCATCACCTGATTGATCCGAATGTAAATCAGCCCCTAGACTATTTACACTGGGCAGGGATTCGCATCCAACCCGGTTGTCCCTATTGGGATATCTGGAAATATTATCGTTATCTTGGTGAATCCATACCCGATGATGAATTTTTACAGATCCAGAAACAGCCAAATCTGTGGCAACGGATTCAAAAGAAAATTAGCCGTAACATCATGTCCTGACGATTACCCATAATTATCGCCATGTTGCCAAAACAAGGTTTTAGGGGTTTTTCTTAAGGGTATTTCACTGAAATAATAGAGTATTTATACCAGCCAATGGGAGCAGTTTAATCCAGTAAGTTCCTGTAGTTGAACAATGTCATGCCGATAAATCTCAATCAGTTTCCGTCTCACTTCCTCTGATAATAGTGGCACGGGCATTTCAGTCTTTTGAGCAACGAAGCGTTTGATCTGTGGGAATATTGGCGTAAGAAAAAACTTCAAATAAGGTTTAATGTTACTGTTCGCACGAATAACTTCCACAACATTCAAGATGATGCCTTGACGACTAAGTTTACTTTTGTGATAACGACGATTGGCACTCAGATCAAAATTGGGATTTACACCAATAAAACTTAAAATCTCTTTAAGAAAATCAGTTTTTTTAGTTGCCAAATCATCATAAAGCATTAATTTAATTTGTCCTCTATCAAACAATTCAAAATAGGTTTTAAGATATTTATAGTAGTACCCGGGTTGCAACAACTCTTTTGATTCTAAAATACTTAACTGAATGCTTTCTATATTGTCTTTTGTTACCATTTTCTCATTGAAAAGAGCGTGAGAGTAAGCCCTTTCAACAGGATTACGAAGTACCGCAATAAGCTTAACGTTGGGGAATAAGCGCTTAATTCTTGCCGGAATTCCTTCTCCATGAAGATATACGCTAGAAACTTCGCCTAACGCAATTTCGCTGCGGGCATCTTCGTATTGAGCGAGATATTCACCTGCATCATCAAGAGAACTGATATGGCGTTTGGCTAAAATATCCGTACCCTTGTTTGGAATTAAATATACCTCTGGATGCCGTTGCAGGTAGTAATGGAGAGATGTTGTGGCAGCTTTATGGGCTCCTATGACTAGAAATGTTGGATGTTTTGTGGGAGGTTTTATCATATTTTAACAAGATGTTAGACTATTAAAATCGGGTTAATTTGCTGATATTTCGCAACTTTATCTTTGATTAGTTATTAATTCACAATATTATTTTTAACTGATGAATATAGTTTTCTCATTAAATATCTTGGATGGCGTAATCGCTTGAATAAAAGCCTTCGTTTGTAACTATTATTTGCCAATGATGTCCGGTGTTTAAAGTTTAAATTATTGATATCATAAATTTTCGCTAAATCACTCAAATAAATTTGAACTTCAGTTTTATCGGGCTGACTATCGAAAATCGCTAAGTTATTTGCAATAACCTGACTTTTCGGAAAATTAAAAGATTTATCGAATACATCATGATTAAATAATAGTGTTATTTCGTCATAGGGAGAAAAGGTCATGTAATTTAAAAAATTTTGAGTGCTAGCTTGTTTACTACTACGAACTCCCTTGACTTGAATTTTTGTAAGACATAGTTGTTTAAAAGGGAAAAGCTTGTGACAAGCCCATTGGGAATACCACATTGATCTCCTTGCCCCATGATAAGGCACTGGAAACATCACATCAGCAAAGCTTTTTGAAAAAATCTGAACTTGCTGATCATAACCGGAAATGGGAAAAGCCTTCTTAGCCAGAGTTACTTCTCTGTTCAAATGTCCTTTAAAGCCCCAGCTTTCCCAATTGAAGAAAGTACCGGTAAGTGGTTTATATTCAATTAGTAATTCTTGTATTGTTGACGCGATATCTTCACCATCAGAATTAAAAACAATATCGTCATCTATAAATATGTAATAATCATAATTATTAGGAACACTTTCGTAGAGGAAGCTTCGCCCTTCACTCCATGTTATATTCTTTCGGGTGATAAAAGCATAAGGGTCATTTTCGGTTCTCCAATTTAATCTATAAAAATCACTAAATTGAGTTGTAAATAAATTTTTCTTTTCGATAGTGATTTGTTCGTTACACAAACCACCTTGCTCCAAAATACAAAATTTTTTCATCACTAATTAGTTATTATAGTTTATTCTAGAACCTATTGGTTGAATTGCATTAATCTATATAACCATTAAGCTAGTGATTAGCACTCAGCCCTAGTCAGGTTTTAATCTGCCACGCTGCCTGAAAAAAGTCTCGTTCACATAGCATAGCATAGCGATAGCTGGATTTCACAGAGGCTGAGAGTGAGGCGTATTGATCCGTCAACCGCTCTAGTTGCTGCGCTAACTGTTCAAACCCTGGATTACTATAGGTGCGAATCCAATCCGTATAGGTGTGTTCTGGAATACCATCTTTAGCTAATTCTTGAGCCAAAAACCCATACAAGCGCATACAGGGTGTCATTGCTACTGTAATTAAACCAATCTCACTTCCCCAAGCTGTTGCCAACAAGAAGTCAGTATAACGCCGCGTCGCTATGGCGGGTTCAATCTGGTGTAAGTTGACTCCCCAGGCTGTGGCATAATTGTGATGGAGGCGTAGTTCTTCGAGAACGCCACCAGCGAGATTATGGAACGTGTTAAATCCATCCCAGTCAGAACATTTAGCGGCGGCTACACTATAAGCGCGAGCAAAAGCTTCTAAGAAAAAGGCATCTTGACCCACATAGTACGCAAATTTCCGGCGCTCAAGTGCCCCTGTAGCGATACCTTGGACAAAGGGGTGTGTTAGACACTCCTTTGCCAAGTCTTGATTGGATTGCCATAAATCGCTGCTAAGTGTCATAACCGTGTAGACTGAACTTGTAGAAACTTATGGGTTCAGTCTTTCACACTGGATTGACCAGTATTGGCGGCACGGCGCAGCTCACTACTCCCTCGACGGTGAACGCCTCTGGAAGATACTTGCGGATATTCATGACGACACCGCCCCCGACAATATCCCAAGAAGCCTCCTTATATTTTACTATATATCTACAATTTTCTACAATTTTCCCCGCAACAGTTCAGAACCCTTATTTATTGCCATGGACCCAGATGTTGTTCAGGAAGGGTTGGCAGTTGTAAGACTGAAGGGATCGGTGTTTTGTCAAATTTACCGTCTACCGATAGATACACACAGAATGTAACCGCGATCGCTAGCAGTAGTCTTTCCAGCATAACCCACTCCTCTCATTGTTGCTCTTGTCACCTGTCAACTGCCAGTATCTTCTCACTATCTGTGATTTCAATTAAGGGGCTGGTGATGCAAACGGTTAATTTTTTGTGATGATAGTCTAAGCTTTAGGTGATAGGAGTCATCGATTCTAGAGCGTTGGGTTCACTAATCTCCCCTAGCACTCCCCAACAAGTCAAACGTCATGCCATGACATTTAAAGTCATTCCCCCTCTCATCCTGTTTACCTCTCTCTGGCTAAACCCCTCAGCGCAAGGGTTCAATCCAGCACACCTAGAACAATTGCGACAAACAGGTAGCTGTGTCGAGTGTGATTTGAGTGGGGTACAGTTGCCGGATGCTCTGTTGAGTAATACAAACTTGAAGGGGGCTAATCTGGCTGGTGCTAATCTTATCCGTGCCGATTTAAGACGTGCCAATCTGGAGTATGCCAACCTGAGTGGTGCGAGTCTGATTTCTGCGAATCTTACGGATGCGACGTTAACCGGAGCTAATCTGATTGTGGCAGCATTAATCGGTGCGAATCTAACTCGTGCTAATTTGGCTGGCGCTGGATTAAGTCTGGCTAAACTAGGGAATACTAACTTAGTTGGTGCAAACTTAAGTCTTGCTGAACTAAGGGCGGCGGATTTAAGTAATGCGAATTTGACGGCTGCTGATTTGAGGGGGGCTGACTTGAGAGGGGCTGACTTGGATAATACTATTCTGAATAACGCTAAGCTTAGCTACGCCATTATGCCTGATGGCACTTTATTACCTTAATTTATTGATTTTTCCCTATTCCCTATTCTCTATTCCCTGTTGCCTATTCATAATTCAACTGTCTAACTATTTATTAAATTTAGAGGAGAAGCCTACAGTCTAATCTTTGATTGACTGTAGGATTACGTCACTCAATCCGACTATGCTTTCTCGGCTTTTTAATAAGCCAGAGTTTCTAAGGTATCTTGCAAATATCGACGCACCCGATGCTCCAAGCTTCGATCCTGAAGATGGTGTGCGGCAGGATGCTCCATCTGCCAGCGTTTAAATCCAGAACTGGCTGCGATCGCTTCTTTGAGATTGTCCCAAACTGGACTGTCTGGGGAAAAGTTGTTGGATTCGGACATAGCTGTGCTTTTCATAAATCCTTGTTGTGATCTAAACAGAATGAGTCAGTAGCAATTCTTAAATTTTGTTTGTATTTTTTAACCTTATTTTCAGAATAACTGAGCTGCGTTGTTTAAATTGTTACATTTGCAACAACTGATTGCCCACATGCCCAGATTTTTAGGCGAGTCATAAGTTTTGAGTGTTCCATACGTGATGCCAGAATTGTCTGTAGGGGCGGGTTTCACTATTCTTTTTAGCGTTCTTAAGATCCCCATAAGGGTACTTGGTTCAATCGATCTGTTCAGGGGATGATTCAGCCGAGGATGACTCTGTTGCGATCGCAGGTAAAATTTGTTTGACCCGAAACCCTGGTACGGTAAACTTTTCTGGTATTTTTTCCACGGGATAAGGTTGAGTTGATGCCCACTCTGCCTCACTCGTGAGCAGAACTTGCACCACAGAAAGAGGCACTTGCAAAAATAAGTGACTTGCCAGAAACCCAACTCCTGCCAAAACCAATCCAGCGATGCGCCATTGAACTGTCCAGGGAACGACACCTGCGGCTAGAGGAGCGATGCTATAAATTTGCCACAGTACCCATACCATAAAACCTGCTGCCACAATCGTCAGCAGCGGGTTGGTTTTCCGGTCAAATAAGCTCAGCAGTCGTCGCTGGGATTCCGTTAGGCGATCGGGTTTGAGAGCAACGATGAGCAGACTAAAAATATCAAAGGGGCGGGTCAATTGCATCCACAAAACTGGTGCGATACCGATAACTGCCACAAGCAGGAGTTCTAACCAGACTGGCAACAGGAGTTCACCTGTTGCCAGTCCTAGGGCGACAACCTCTAAAGTTAGGGGCAGTGCGGCTAAACCCGCCAAATGTATCCACAAGAATGGTTCAGACCAAAAAGAGCGCATTGGGTTGTCCTTTGTCTGTTGTGATTAGTCCTTAGTCATTAACCAAGGACTAATCACATATCACCTAAGTCGCTGATAGAGTCCGGCGCTTGCTCACCATCTTATAGGTTTCGATGATGTCACCTTCAGTCCAATCATTGAATCTATCGACACGAATACCGCATTCAAATCCGGCATTGACCTCTTTGACATCATCCTTCATCCGCTTCAGCGAATCAAGCACCCCTTCGTAGATCATTTGACCCCGACGTTGCACTCGCATATTGCAGTTGCGAACCGCTTTGCCCGACTGTACGTAGCAACCTGCCACCGCACCGCGACCGACAGGGAAAACAGCCCGGACTTCCACTTGACCCAAGGGTTCTTCTACCAATTCTGGCTCCAGTAACCCTTCCATTGCCGCTTGAATGTCATCCAAGAGGTTATAGATAATGTTGTATTCGCGCACATCAACACTCTCTCTTTCAGCAGCGGATCGAGCGCCGTGAGCCAAAGTGGTATTAAAGCCAATGATTACCGCACCACTAGCCGCCGCTAAGTCAACATCGGTTTCGGTGACTTCTCCAGCCGTCGCGAGTAGCACTCGGATTTGAACTTCATTTTGGGGTAACTGTTTTAGTGAACCCAGAATGGCTTCGACAGAGCCTTGCACATCTGCCTTCAGAATCAAGTTTAGTTCTTTGAGTTCTCCTTCTTGAGCTTTGGCAGAAAGGCTATTCAGGCTGACCCGACGGGAGGACATCACCTGTTGCAGGCGAGACTCGCGTTGTTCTTGGCTTTTGATGTCCGCAACGGCGCGAGCTTCTTTTTCTTGTGCAAAGACCTCAAACTCATCACCTGCCGCCGGGACATCACTTAAACCCAATACCTCTACCGCAAAGGAGGGAGCCGCCTCGTCTACTCGTTTACCTCGGTCATCGGTCATGGCTCGTACTTTACCGAAGACCGATCCCGCAACCAAGGTATCACCCACCCGCAGCGTGCCATTTTGCACTAACAAGGTGGCAACTGGACCTTTGGATTTATCCAGGTTGGCTTCAATGACCGTACCTTTGGCTAATCGGGCGGGGTTAGCGGAGAGTTCTTCAATGTCAGAAACGAGCAGGATCATTTCCAGGAGCGTATCCAAGTTTTCTTTTTGGATAGCACTTACGGGCACCATGATCGTTTCACCGCCCCATTCTTCTGGCACTAATCCATGTTCCATTAACTCCTGCTTCACCCGGTCAGGTTGTGCCCCTTCCTTGTCGATTTTGTTAACAGCAACCACAATCGGCACCTCAGCGGCTTTGGCATGGCTGATCGCTTCTCGGGTTTGCGGTTGCACCCCGTCATCGGCGGCGACGACCAAAATGGCAATATCGGTCACTCGCGCTCCCCTTGCCCGCATCGCTGTAAAGGCTTCGTGACCTGGAGTATCGAGGAAGACCACCTGTTGGACTTGACCTTCATGCTCCACATCGACATGGTAAGCACCAATATGCTGGGTAATTCCGCCCGCTTCGCCTTGTGCCACTTTGGTTTCACGAATGGCATCGAGCAGCGTAGTTTTACCGTGATCGACGTGACCCATGATTGTGACCACGGGTGGACGCCGCACCAGGTATTCCAAGTCAGCCGCATCCAGCATTTCGGTTTTAGCGGCTTCTGATTCTGCTTCTTCTGTGTGAACATTAACGCCAAGTTCTTCGGCGACCATTTGAGCAGTGTGCAGATCCAGAGTTTGGGTGATATTCACCGCCAATCCCTTAAAGAATAGCTGTTTAATAATTTCAGTTTCGGCAATCTCCAGCTTATTCGCCAGTTCTCGAACGGTTAGCGAATCGTTTAACACAATTTGCTCAGGGCGTTCAGAGACTTCTTGCTTTTCACGCCTGCGATCGCGACTCTCTGGTTTACTGGTTTTAACTTCTGGCTTTTTCCTAACCTGACTGGCTGCCGTTGGTGGCGGAGTCTGTCCCGTTTGAGATTTAGGTTTAGGAGGACGAGCCACCGAAATACTGATAGCCGCAGGGGTGTCAGATTCTTGGTAGTCGCTATCGAACTCTTCCTCATCCTCTTCGATCAGTTGAGGTCGCCGCTTGAGCTTAGCCGCTTTTGCGGGTTTAGCTCCTTCCCGCTCTTCTTCTTCATCAATCCATTCACGTTTTTTCGACTGACGTGGCGGCGTGGGTCGCTTGACTTTGGAAGCGTTGAGTTCTGGGGCTTCCAGAAGGGTTTCTGTCTCCTCATCGACCGCCCCTGGCTTCTGTTCCCGCGAACCCGAATCGATAGCCGCCACTTCAATGCTGTCATCCTGACGAGTCGGTCGGGAGCGTCTGGGGGGGGCTTGTAGTTTAGGAACGGGCTGAGCTGGAGCTTGAGGACGCGCTGGGGCTGGAGCTTGAGGAGGAGTTGGCGCTTCAGGAGAACTCACCAATTCAGTCGGCTGAGGCTCCTTAGCCGACTCTGATGGGGTCTCATCTGATCGATCGCGCTTTAATTTCGGTCGTTCTACCTGGGTGGACTGATTTGGTTTCGGTGACGCTGGTCGAACGGGGGGTTGGATAAGTTGGGGTTTAGCTTCCACTTCAGCTACGGTAACGTTCTCCTGTGACCCTTGAGATGGAGTTGGTGTTTCTGACTCAGGATTGTCCTCGTGCAAATTCACTTGTGTCGGTCGATTGAGCTGGGCGGGTGGACGTGGTGGATTCACAGTTGGCTTAACGGGGGGTTGAGCAGACTTTGACCCAGGTGCGGAACCCTGGGAAGAGCTAAAACTGGAACGAGGCTTAGGCTTAACACTCAGAATTTGCTGTTTGCGCTGATTGTTAGAATGCCCATCTGTATGGTTAGCAGATGCTGAGGTTACTTGGTCACGACCTTTGAGGCTGGTGATCCCCTCGGCATATTTTTCCGCCGCCGCTTTGATTCGCTCAGCTTCAGATTCTGTAATCGTGCTACTGTGACTTTTGACTGCAATATGCAGTCCTTCGCAAATATTCAAAATATCCTTGTTGTCCAAATTCAATTCCCGTGATAATTCGTAAATTCTGACTTTGCCGTTGTTCATCCACTATTCCCCCGTCGTACATATTGTTACACCATAACTAAATGATTGAAAGCGTGCGTGGTCATTGGTTTTCCTGCCGGATTGGCTTAAATCAATAAGGTGTCGTTTAAGAGTCTACTCGATAACTCACCAATAACTCATGTTACACAGGCGATCATTGAGTGTGAGCCAAGATCTCTCTACACTCTTATCAGATCCTGGATGGTTAACTTACAAAAATCTTAACAAAACTAGATTCATTTTCTCGACCCTGAGTGTTGTCCTCAGGTAGGAGTTGCTAGCTTGATCAGGGTCAGACTCACCTCCGAACACCATTGGTAATGGTACTCCTCTACTATCCTAGCGATTGCTTAGGTTCATTGAGAGCATCGCTGGGGTTTTTTGCATGGATTGGATCAATCGTTGCTGCGTTGGATGCTCCAGGGACTAGGTTCCAAACGTTGCCATAGTCTTTGATAAATTTCCTCGGGAACCGAGGTCCCCAGCGAGCGTCCCAATCGATTTTTCTTCTGAGCGGCTGACAGGCAACTCGATTGAGGACAGATGTAAGCCGAACGTCCCATTCCCTGATCTAATTTTATCTGTCGCGATGGATGGATTCGCACAACCCTCCAAAATTTTTGTTTTGGAGCCACGCAGCGACAACTCAGACAACGTCGGTAATTAGGTTCCATAGGATTCGGACAACGATTTCCCTGTAGGCTCAAAGAGCTTGATCTTCACGGCAGAGCCTATTTCGGTGAACTAGGGCGGTGAGGAGGGTGTCTTGAGCGACGGTATATACCAGCTTCCATGACAGTCTCTCCCCGTTCCCTATTGATCAAGTCAGGTGCAAAGATTCAACTCCCTTAAACAGTCTACTGCCTTGCGTTGATCCCGCTAAGATTAGGACAAAATATCTTCCTCTTCTCCTTTAGCAAATTCTTCCTCAGCTAGGGGTTGAGGATTTGTCACCTTTGACTTTAAATCCGCTGGTGACAGAGTCTGTTCCTCTAGTTGCTCCTCCTCCTCCTCCTCTTCATCGGCTAGTTCGGCTTCCGTCTCAGCTACCATGGCTTGTAACTCCTGCATTTTCAGGTGTTCGGCTTCGTGGTCGTACTTAGCAATATCTTTAATATCAATCTTCCAACCGGTGAGACGAGCCGCTAAGCGAACATTCTGCCCTTCTTTGCCAATGGCTAAACTGAGCTGGTCTTCAGTGACCAAAATGTGAGCTTGACGCCCTTCTGGATGCACCAATAATACTTCCTCCACTCGCGCTGGACTCAGAGCATTAGCAATATAGGTAGCGGGATCAGGCGACCAGCGAATGACATCTATTTTTTCGCCGCGCAATTCATTGACGACCACTTGAATGCGCGATCCCCTAGCGCCGATACAAGCTCCAACGGGATCAACATCCCGCTCTAGGGTGTCCACAGCAATTTTAGTCCGAGGTCCGACATGACGTGAGGGTGGATTGGCTTCTCGTGCCACCGCCACAATCCGCACAACTTCATCTTCGATTTCTGGGACTTCATTGGCAAATAGATAGACAACTAAACCAGCCGAAGCTCGAGAAACCACAAGCTGAGGTCCACGGTGAGGACCTTCACGCACTTTTTTGAGAAAAACCTTAAAGGTACTGCCAATGCGATAGGTATCGTTGGGTAATTGTTCGCGCTTGGGCAGTTCGGCTTCCACTTCCGGCTGACCAAAGCCGCTGCTAATCGCCATGATCACCGATTGCCGCTCAAATCGTAGCACTCTGGCTTGCAGAACCGTTCCTTCTAACTCTTCAAACTCTTCTTGGATCAACTTGCGCTGTTGATCTCGTAGTTTTTGGGAGAGTACCTGCTTAGTTTGAATCGCTGCCATTCGACCAAAATCACGTTGATCTGGCGTAACATCTAGGACTACCGAGTCACCTAATTGTGCCTCTGATGCCACTTCTTGAACTTCTTTGAGGGAAATATGATGATCGGTGTTGCCAACTTCCTCAACAATGGTTTTGGTACAAAGAATGCGGAATCCTTCTTCTTCGATATCTAAATCGACTTCAAAGTTGTTAAAGTATTCATCATCAAAATGAGGTCGCTCCATGCGTTGCGCTCGACGATAGCGCTCGTAGCCTTTGATCAGTGCTTCTCTCAGTGCCTGTTGGACTGCCGATTTGGGTAAATTATGGCTTTGAGAGATCTCTTCGATCATCTTTTTTAATCCAGGCAGATTAACGATAGACATAGGCAAATCTCCATAAACTGTTTGTTGTGGGTCGTTAATAACCCATGACCAATGCTCAATGAGTAATTCCTAATGGTATAAAGGGGTTTAACCCTGCTCATCGAACTGCACTTTAGTCACTTGATCGCGAGGAATGGCGATCGCCCGTCCTTTTCGGTTGAGATATACGCTGGTATCATCCCGGCGAATTAATTGCCCTCGCCATTCTTTATGTCCTTGATAAGGTTCAGCGGTGTTGACCACTACGGAAAATCCTTTAAAGGCGATGAAATCTCGGTCTGTCGTTAGCTCTTGCGAGATCCCAGGACTAGAAATTTCCAAAACATAGGCATCTGGAATAAGATTCACGGCATCTAGTTCGGCTTCTATTGCCCGACTCATGCGTTCGCAGTCATCTACGCCCGTGTCGCCGTCGCGGCGGCGGATATCTATCCGAAGTACAGGTGGGCGTCTATTCGTGTGAAAAACCGCCCCAACGAACTCCAATCCCAATTTTTCGGCTACTGGGGTGGCCAAATCGATTAGTTGTGGAATCAGGGGATAAGTCATAGAAAAACTTCAACAAAAAAAGTGGGTTCAACCCACCTCCAGGTAAAATTTCTTCCAAGAAGCCTAGCGACGATTGACACAATCTCTACCCTGCTTGTGTACTTGGGAAAAGTTTTACAGCTCCGTTACATAAGACTTACCCAAAGTTACCCACAAGTGGACATCCCTGACGCTTACTTCCTGCTTCACCCTGGCGGTGACGGCACTCAACCAGTCCACAGGCTAACACCACCTAACTGGCGGCTATTTTTTCACTTACCTAACCGTGGTTTTTGGCTGGATAGGTATACCAATAAAGTATACATACTCTTGGCTGACCCATTCTATCAGAACAAATATATACCCAATTTTGGGTAACAATGGCTAAAAGTGTCCAGCTTTTTGGTTACAGCTACATGCCCCCAGACTCCGACATCAGGATAGAGTGACTTCCGTTGCTATGTTCGAGTTTAGCGCAATCTTAGCCTGTTGTGGGATCGGTTTACCACAGGCAAAGGGTCACGACGGTGGAGTTTTGATTGTTGAGTGTTGAGTTAATCCCCCTATCTCTCTCACCTCCCTCATCTCCCTCATTTGCTCAAAAACTACCGATGTTACTTTTGACGAATTGCCCGGGTTTGGTCAAGAATTTCCTCTAAGTCCTCTTGGGACAAACGCTTGACGTAATTGATTTTGACTTCTTCTAAGAAGGCGTTGAGCAAGTATTGAATTTCCTCTAAAGTTTTCTGGGTCTGAATTTGGGAACCATAAGCTTTGCCAATATGGCTAATCAATCGTTGCAGAATTTGATCCCCAACTGGATCATCTGCGATCGCGGCATCTAATCCACTGTAAACCGCTTGGGTAATTTGTTGCACCAGTCGCTCGATGAGCTGATTGCGGATTGTTTCTACACCCGGTATTCGCTCTAGTCCCTGATACGCTTGTGACTGGTTGATAATTTTATCCAAGTTATGGTGCAGCAACGCTTCCACATCGGGACGGATGGTGGGAAGAACCTGCTCAACAGTCATCTGTACCATTATCTTGGTCAGTGCTGCCACTTCGTCGGTTTCGTTGAGATCGATGTAGGGGCGAACCTCCCGTTGCTGTAGCAAATTCGCGATCTCTCCTTGGCGAATGGAATATTGGAGTTCGTTAATAATCTGAATTACCACGACTTGGGTCATGTCGCCAGCGATTTCAGCGACAAATCCTTGACGCACTTGTTTTTGAATCGCACTCAAATCAACTAACTTTGCCTGATCCAGCCGAATCGTCACCGGGATGATCCGCAGCCAGCGCCACAGGGGAATCAGCAGAAATATATCATACCAACGCCACAACATGGCATCCAGCCAACTGACCCCGGTGCGACGGCGACTGATCAACCAGGTACGTGCCAGAAATTCTGTCAAAAATAGAGCAAAAAACGGGAAATCAAGGAGTCCGAAATAATCGACAAAATCCCCGGTTTCTCCAATAGGGCGGTAATAATTCGCTTCTATAAGAGGACTAATTTCCTCCTTGAAAAATTGCAGTTCGTCATCGGGATCTTTAGCGGCTAAATTTTCTATACTCCAAAACTCTATAAATGCTTCTTTCGCTGAATCCTCTTCAGTGCGAATATGCTCTCGCATCTTGTTCTTTATTTTTTCCAGATCACCCGTTTTATCGGCAAGTTGGAAGGGGTTTGTCTCAATCATTTCTACGCTACGTTGGCGTAGATCTTCCAGAATTTGGGCAACTTCAGGAGATTGTAAACCTCTTTTAATAATCTCATTTTCTAATTCATTAACCTTGTCCAAATACTGCTCTGTGTCTCGGTAAGGTTGAATACCCTTTACTGGGTCATACCACTGTGTAATCGGAGGTAGGGGAACCTCTAAGGACAAACCGGGAAAACTAACCGGACCGATGTCAAAACTAAATAACTGGACTTTCCCATGTAGCCAAAAATCTCGTAGAGGCAGGTAGGTCAAGTCAAACAAGACCAAGAGGTAGTTGAGCGCAGCCAAAAGCGCCATCACTCGTTCAAACCAGAGAGCGCGGCGGACTTTACGTTTGCTTTTGTTTGGAGTCAGTCTTTGGATAGATGACATATTTGTTAGGGCTAGACCAGCACCCAGTTTTGGCATCAGGGATTATGCCAATCTTGCGCTGATCACAAGGCATTCAAGTTAAGTGCTTACTAGAAATCTCAATCCTATGGGTGATAGAGTGCACTGTCAAACTAGGTTAGCTTGGCGGTTGTAGACGCGGAGCGGCTTCCCGTAGGGTAACCGCATCTACACAAACGTAGACGCGAAGCGGCTTCCCGAAGGGTAACCCGCCTGCGCGGGTTCCCGTATCCTTTATGGTTTCATCCTTCTTTCTCGGCTGGATACCTGGTCTATCGCTAGGCTATGGGCGGGGTAGTTGACGTTAACTATGGAAAGACTCGACCTGGATGGGTCATGGGAGCGCTAGGACTATTGTAGATATCCCATTCCTCAATCCCCCGATCGCACAAAATAGTTTTGGCGTGCTGGATTTGCTCCTCTGTTCCATGAACCAGAACCAGATAATCCCCGTGAGAGAGGCGATGGCTATAGCGTTTGGCTTGCTCTTCGGGAACGCCTAAGTTAGCCAGTAGACCCACCAAACCACCCGCTGCTGCACCAATAGCACCTCCGCCTAATGCAGAAGCGATCACGGCGGCTTCGGTTCCGACAAATACCACCGGACCAACCCCAGGAACCGCTAAGGTGACTAACCCAACCAGCAATCCAGTCAATCCGCCCAAGACACCCCCAGCTACAGTCCCTGTGGCTGCATCTCTAGCTTTTTCATGACTCAACGGATCGGTTACTCTCACCCCAGCCACCTGATCGGGATGTTCGGCGTCTTTGGCAATAACCGAAACCTGGTTCATCTGAAATCCAGCCGATTTTAACTCATTGAGAGCATTTTTTAAATTTTGCTCGTAAGAAAAGACGCCAATCGCTCGCTGAGTTTGCTTTCCGGGTGCTGTTGACGGGGGAGACGGGGTTACACCTGTCGGCGTTGCACCCAAGGATTCGCCAAAGGGTCCTGTGTAAGCGGCGCCTAGGGGTGTAGGATATCCAACCTGAGCAGCAGTCGTTGGGTGAGTATAGGTGGAAGGTGGGGTATTCACCGTCGGACGCTCATAACTTCTCCACTCTTGAATTCCTCGAGGTTTCAGGATAGAAGCCGCACGGGTGATCTGATCGGGTGTGCCATCAACTAGGATTAAATAATGTCCTTTTTCTAAGCGATCTTGATAAACTTTAGCTTCGGCTTCCGGAACTTCCAATCCAATTAACGCCCCAAATAAGCCTCCAGCAGCGCTACCAACAGCCCCACCCAGAAGTGTATTTCCAATGACCGACGCCGCTGCACCCCCGACTAAAATGGGTCCAACTCCCGGAAACGCGATCGCACCTAAAGTACCAATTAAACCTACGATACCTCCTGTAACTCCCCCCGCAACCGCACCAGCCGCAGCACCTTCACCCACTTCATTTTCGGTATCATCTTGCACATCCACTCCGGCAATTTGCTCCTCATTTCGGGCAATGACGGATACTTGGTTCATGGGAAAATCAGCATCCCTCAGATGTTCTAGAGCATTTTCAGCAGCTTGTCGGCTGGAAAAGACACCCACACCTCGCTGATATTGACCTAATGTCATAGTATCTGCCTCCATCTATCTATAGGTTTTCACCCTGATACCCCTATTTCTACATTTCTGTTGCAGATATTCATCAATCGTGCGAGATAACCCACCCAAATCGCGAGGGGAATCTTGCTTCAACCTTCACGAAGTGGAGGTAAGCCTTTGGGGGAGAGCGGGAAATGCCAACGCTAAATGCCCGAAGTATTTCCCCTATTCCCGCTAGGTGGTATGATGGTAGTCATGAAACAAGTTCTCACGATAGTCGTAAAGCTTCAACCCTCTCCTGAACAAGTTGCCAAATTGGAGGCAACCCTTCAGGCGGAAAGCTGATGCTTGTAACTACGTGAATGAACATACCGATCCAAAACTGACTAACAAGATTGCTATCCAATCTTTGACTTATCAAACCATTAAAAGTCAATTTAACTTGGTAGCAAATATGGCGGTCAGAGCTTGTGCCAGAGTAGCAGCCAACCGAAAAGCAGCTAAGCAAAAAGGC